>NZ_CANCWK010000013.1:0-41012 GCF_947381495.1 Limosilactobacillus galli
CAATTAGTATAAAAAATTGTAGGAAAACCGACAATTTCAAATCGGTGTTTTCCTACATTTTAGAACCGGTGTTAACAGCTAGTTTCAATGCGCATTATGGGGTTACTGGTTTCCATCCGCTAGTGGCCTATATCGCGCAGCTGAATTTGCTTTTAGGAATCAAGCAACGTCCAGGCAATCAGTACACCAGCACTGGTGTCAAAGAATTCTTAGCCCCGATCTTTGCGGCTTTTTGCGAATTACCGTTTGATGTTCAGTTGATTTTACGAGGTGATAGTGGTTTTGCGACGCCTGAGCTTTATACGCTCTGCAAATTTTATGATGTAAAATATGTGATCCGCCTGAAGCGAAACGCCGCTTTAGACCAACTAGCTGATGAATTCACACCAGTAGTGCCCAAGCATTTTGATCAGAATTCGGTCATCTATGGTGAATTCAACTACGCGGCCAAGAGCTGGTCGATTGATCGGCGCGTCCTAGTAAAATCGACGCATCAAGTAGGCGAACTATTCTTTGAACGGCAATATGTGGTCACTAACATGACTGAAGCCGGGGTCAAATTATTGTACTTAGCCTATCAAAAGTGTGGGGCCATGGAAAACCTGATCAAAGAAAGTAAAGCAGGCTTTTTTATGGATAAGACGAATAGCCACACTGTAGCAATTATCGAAGATTTATACCGCAAATGGACCACAAGTATTTGATTTGAAAAGCGCTTTCACAACTGTTATAGTATTAGTGTAACCAATAGTTATGAAGAGGGGGGGTCATTATGACAACTTACAATTATGACTTTCCAAAATCAAAAGCACAACTCAATCAACTGATTGCCGATATCAGCCAATTAAAGGTCAACGTTCAACAAACACACTGGTATATGCGCGGTGAAAACTTCTTCCGCCTCCATCCGCTGATGGACGAATATAGCGATCAACTAAGCGAACAGCTCGATCAAATTGCAGAACGCTTGATTGCTTTAAACGGCAGCCCACTGGCAACAACTCACGAATTCATTGAAAATACTGGCCTACCAGATGACAAAGTCGCTTTTGATCAATTAACGATGACTGAATTCATGCAGCGGCTAGTTGATCAATTCAAGTACCTACGTGACCAATACCAAAAAGGAATCGAGGTTACTGACGAAGAAAAAGACTTCCCAACTCAAGATATGCTTAATGGCTTCAAGGATGAAACCGATAAAAATATTTGGATGATCAGTGCTTATCTAGGCAAAGCACCATTCGCTGACTAATATAAAAGACCATATGGCTATAAACGAGTAGCAATATGGTCTTTTTCTTATGCGGCGAATTGTCAAACTAAGTGCAACGGTTTATCAAAAAATACTTCATATGGGGTTTCATAATTTAACACTTTGCGCGGACGTTGATTTAAGGAAGCTAATACTGATTCTGAATTAAAACGAATGATGGATTGGAAGAAGCAAGTACGGGCGCAGTTAGGGGACTTGTATGTGAACCATATTGCACCGCTGCTTGATGACTAGCTGCTTTATAAAAGCAATATTTTACGAAGCTGCTTTCTTCGGCCTTAAAAAATGACATAAGTCAGCAAGTCCCAAAGCGATCAAGGATGATCGCTTTGGGACTTGCTTCGTATAAAAATGTATTAGTTCATGATTACCTTTTCAGAATAGATGAAAGATAAGTTCCAAGCTAAATAATCGATCAACTGTAGGTATCGTCATATAACCGTGGCGTGAATAGCCTTAAGGCTAAAATAATGCCACCGGAAAATAGTATAATAATCTTGAAAAGGCATTCACCTTGTTTAGATAGTGGGAAGAGGCGTCATTATTATGCTCAATGATAAGCAAAAAAAGATCGTTCATCATCGGTGGGTGATCTTTGCGATCATTATCGCGGTCCTAATCACCGTGCTCGGACTCTGGCCAATAGTCTTCTACTTTGGCGCTGGATTATTAATGTTATACCTTACCCTTGAAGGAATCAGCTGGTTGATCACGTGGCTCAGTGGTGAGGACCTAACCAATCCGAATAACCGGCACACTCCGGACGAGCATCACGACGACTCGGTGTCCGATACGCTGTGGGACATTGAAACCCTGCACGCAATGCACCACCACGATGACAGCTATGCCCATTACCATGATTACCTCAACGATGATGATCATAACGATGGCAACAATGATTTCAACTAAGGGAAGGGCAGGCTCTCTATAAGTCATGGAGTCAGGTGAAAACTGTGTTAACTTGATACCCCCTAGGCAAAGTTGCCTGGTTAATCATGAATAGAAGGATAATACTGCTTGACTTAAGTATCAGTAAGGTACTTTGTAAAACCAATATTTTACAAAAGACGTAACTAATAAAATAAGCTGGTACCTCACATTTGTGAGATATCAGCTTATTTTTAATCTCCTAGCAGTTCGCTAATACTAATTGTATTTTCCTGATTCTTACCGTCAGCTGTAGCTTCTCCGTCTTTTTGTGTCCAGTAAGTTACGGTGTCACCGTTAATTTGAAATGGGATGGTACTGTCGGCGGTTCCTTGACCAACGTCCCATTTATCGCCATCTTGTTGACAATATTCAGGATCATCATCTGTATCAAATACATATTTGTAAAGTGCGGTTCCAACTTCTTGAGGATCTGCATCTTCCTGTGGCTGTGTGCTACTTGAGCCTTCGCTGGACTGTTCCTCGGTGTTTGTATCCTTGGAATCATTTTCAGAATTATTTTTGCTCTTCTTGGCTTTGATTCCATCATCTTTTTTACTGTCTTTATTTGTTGATCTATGTACTCCTATACTCTGAGAAGACTGTTCGTGACTCTCATAGGTTTTAGATCCTATTAATACTACGATTAAAATAACTAATACCCCAATTACACTAATTAATTGGTATTTGAATTCCCGGCCACTTAAATGTCTTAATTGGCGTATACCAATCGAGATCTTCTTGCTTAATCTGCGTCACTAAATTCGTTCAAGTTATTTCTTGCAATCTGCCATATTCATTAATACATTCAAAAGAGGAAAGTGGCTGCAAAAGTCACTTTCCTCTTTTACTGGTATAATGGCAATACTACTAAAAAAGGTGGAACAGATCTTGTCAATTGGTACTGATCTAAAGACGACGTTTACCTATCTGATTGCAGTGCTGGGGATCCCGGTATTAGCAGTTATTGCCCTCACTTATATTAATCGGAACTCAAAGCAACGATTAGCCCAGCGTCTTGGGGCAAAATCGATTATTTACGTTAGCGGACTCGGGGTGATTGTGCATGAGCTCAGTCACCTTTTGGTCGCCCTTCTTTTTGGCCACCACATCAATAGCTTTCGTTTACTTATCACGGACGTTCCGGATGATGGAGGAGCGCTCGGTTATGTTAATCACTCCTGGAATAAGAAAAACTATTATCAGTTTCTGGGTAATGCGTTGATTGGGACAGCACCAATCTTTGGCTGTACACTTACCCTCATCCTGTTGACCCGGTTCCTGGTTCCCGGATTTTATCAATGGGGGTTGCAATATCTGGGAAACATACTAGGCTTGGCTACTCCTGCTAATGTACCGGCAGGATCTGGCAACTGGCTATTGACTATCATCTGGGTTATCCTGTCAATCAACATTACGATTGGTGGCTTTGACCTAAGTGATGCCGACCTTAAGAGCACCCTGCCGGCATTCGGTACCCTTCTGGTTATTATTAGCCTCGTATTGTTCTTGATGATTAAACTGGGGATGGCAGTAACCATCCATCACTATCTGCTCATCCTATTAACCTGGTTTGCCCTGGTCATGGTCCTTTCCTTTACCTGGTCGATCCTCGTAAACCTCCTTGTCCGAATATGAAACGAACCTCCAGAATGAATTATCTCTGGAGGTTCGTTTAATTTTACTAGTGCATTTTGGGCTGCTGCCAAAAGGGATAGCTTCGACATTCTAATTTAAGATCAAAGGTGTGTTTGCCGGGCTCCTCACCGTCGATTTGCCCATACTGCGCCGGGGTGATCCGGTAGTGAAGCTGTTGGCCGCGGAAAAGGTGGGCATAGTGTGACGAGGTCAGGCGACTGCTGGCAAACATCAGCATTGACCAGAGGAGAATGGGCCAGTGGCGCTTCTCGACCACGACCAGTTCCAGTTGCTTTTGATCAACCCGCTGGTCAGGTGCAATCCGCATACCACCGCCGATGTAGGGATGGTTGCTGGCTACTAGGAGAAAGGCACGGTCAAAGCAGCGGGTTTGTTTTCCGGCCTTTACCTGGACCTGGAAGGCCGGTTGGGTGAAGAGAACATGGATGGCCTTAAAAATGTAGGAAAAGGTTCCCAGGTGGTGGTGGTTGAGGAAGTCCTTGGCACGCGAGTTATTGGTGGCGTGCACGATCGCTGAATCGAAGCCGATTCCGAAGTTATTGATGAAGATTCCGCTCTGTTGGCGGCAGGCATCATGGTAATGGCCGATGTTAATCACGTGAGCGTGCTGATTGGTGAGGATCTGTTGGAGAGCCTGCAGCGGCTTGGTTGAGATCCCGTAGCCCCGCGCAAAATCATTGCTGGTTCCCGCTGGAATATAGGCAACCAGAAACGTTTTTTCCTGCTGACTTTCCATCAGACCAGTGATGGCTTCGTGAAGGGTACCATCACCGCCCACCACGACTAAGCAGTCGAGGTCGGTCCGCTGGGCAGCCTGCATTGCCAGCTCGCGGGGATGACCAGCATATTGGCTGACGACGTGGTCAAACCGAATTGAGAACTTGGCTGCGAGAAAGCTGTTGACCTGTTGCCAAACCAGTTTCCCCTTGCCTCCGCCGGCGCACGGGTTAACGAGAAAGAGATATTTCATTGATTAGCCTCCTTTCTTGCATAATTAACGATTACCATTATAGCGCACGACAAGGTATCTTTATAAGAAGTTAGATGGAAGCATGAGTCAATAAATGACATCTGTAGCACTATAAAACGGTGTTAGCGCAAACGTTGGTACAACCATGTAGTATGATGGAAGATAGTCAAATTAATGGTAATGGCAACTCTTTCCGTATTAAACTAATAGGGGCCTATAAAATTGAGAGGGGAATAACGTGGCAACACCAATTGACATTCTACATATTAACTTTGGTTTTGATCATTTCCGCGATGGGCAGGAGCAGGTTATCACCCAGGTCCTCAACCACCAGAATACCCTGGCCGTTATGCCGACCGGGGGCGGGAAGTCCCTATGCTACCAGATTCCGGCGCTGATCAACCCGGGAGTGACGATTGTGGTATCGCCCTTGCTTTCCCTAATGAAGGATCAGGTGGAATCCCTGCGCCAGAATGGCATTGCCGCCGTAGCGCTCAACAGCGCAACCCCGCGGGAAGAGGTCAACCCCATCCTGCGGAGTGCCTACAACGGGGAGACCAAGCTACTGTACGTTACGCCCGAACGGCTGGCAATGGAATATTTCCAGTACCAACTGAGTTTTCTTAATATTAACCTAGTGGCAATTGACGAGGCCCACTGTATTTCACAGTGGGGCCATGATTTTCGACCGGCTTATCGGCAACTCAATGCGGCAATCCAGCGACTTAAAACGAATCCGACTATTCTTGCCCTCACGGCTACTGCGACGCCGCAGGTCCAGGCCGATATTGGCGAGCAGCTGACGATCCCCCGGGAGAACTTTGTCATCACCAGCTTTGCTCGCCCCAACATCAGCTTTCGGGTGACCCATCCGCAGGGCAGTACCCGCCAATACATCGTTAAATATCTGACAGCTCACCAGGGAGAGGCAGGGATTATCTATGCCAATACCCGGAAGCGGGTGGAGTCTCTGACGTCTTTCCTCAATGACCGGGGCTTTCATGCGGCAATGTATCATGCGGGGATGACGCCGGAAGACCGGGCAAAGGTGCAGGATGACTTTCAATTTGACCGGGTCCCGGTGATCGTGGCCACCAATGCCTTCGGAATGGGGATCGATAAAAGCAATGTCCGCTTTGTCCTGCATGCGACCAGTGCGAAAAGCTTGGAGTCTTACTACCAGGAAGCTGGCCGGGCCGGACGTGACGGTTTACCGAGCGAGGCAGTGATGCTTTACCATGCCAATGATATCCAGCAGTATCGCTGGTTCATTGATCAGTCCACGGCCGATGACCAGTACCGGGAAGTTCAATACGAGAAGCTCCAGGCAATTACGGATTATGCCAATACTCCGCGCTGTCTTCAGCAGCAGCTCGTCGAATACTTTGGCCAGTCTTGTGACCCTTGTGGCCATTGCAGCAACTGCACCGATGACCGGCAATTGGAAGACATTACTCCTGTTGCCAAGGAAATTATCGCAACCGTCAACGAATTACATGGTCGTTTTGGCAAGTCGCTGGTCGCCAAGGTGGTTACCGGATCTCACGACCAACGGGTGCGTCAACTCCATGTGGACCAGCTTGACCACTACGGCGCCCTTAAGCTCTCCCAGCAAGCCGCCGGAAGCCTCGTGGATTATCTGGTGGCCACCGGCTTCCTTGAACTAGAGGGCGGCCAATTCCCGGTTGTCAAGGTTGGCAAGCCCGGTTGGCGGGTTTGGGCTGGCAAGGCCACCATTCAACGCCGGGTTGAGCCGCAGCCAACCAAGGTGGCAACTAAGATCGAGGAGACCCCAGAGCAAGCGGCCTTATTTGAGTGCTTGCGCAAGCGGCGGTTAGAGCTCGCCCGCGACCAGGAAGTCCCGCCATTCATGATTTTCTCTGATCGCACACTCCATGATATGGCCCGCTTACAACCACAGACACCTGCCGAATTTCTTGAGGTGAATGGGGTTGGTCAGGCCAAACTGAAAAAGTATGGGCAGATCATGATGGATGAGATCGGCGCTTACTTATCCGGAAATGAAGATTAGAAATAAAGCCGTATCTATGATGACTGAGGGTCACCGCAGATACGACTTTTGTTATACATTGGTTTTCATCAGCATCATTGTGCAGATGACGCCGATGAGGGCGAAGAGGGCCCCAACGTAACCAACTTGGCTGACTGGCATGAGATTAACACTGATGGCAGCCACCAGCGAACCAATCGAAACCCCAACGTTGGTACAGATCGGGTTGAGCGATGATGCCAGACTCATAGCTTCCGGGTAGTCGCGCTCGGCAACGTTGAGGAACATGACTTGCAGAATTGAACCAGGCATCCCCAGAATAAAGCAGATCAAACACAGCAGCGCAATGCCCGGCCAGGACAGACGGAAGGCCAACCCCATCAACAGCAGGAGGGCCAGACAGGCGGTGCTGATCAACGGCATCTTCCTGATCCCATAGTGGTTGGAGATAATCCCGGCACAGGTGTTACCGATGATAAACATCACGCCAATGATCCCCAGCAGCCAGTTCAGTTGGCTGGCGCTGAAGCCGAGAACGTCCGTAATGATTGGTCGGATATAGGTATAGAAGGTATACTCGGCCGCCATCAGGGCAATTCGCCGGTCGGTCATCAGCCGCAGCTGACTCTTGATCGAGCCGGTGACCTGCTTGGTTCCCCGTGGTACCAGCCAGTATAACCCGGCACCAATGAGGATTGTCAGGACTGAAATCACCAGAAAACTGATATGCCATGACGAGAGCATGCTGATAGTGGTTCCGATCGGGACCCCGATGATGGTGGCGGTGCTGAAACCAGAGAAAACAGCCGCGACCAACATTGACCGTTTCTCTAGCGGGGCAATTACACTGACGAAGACCAGGATCAACGAGATGATGGTTCCGGCCATCGCCGCGGTGATGATTCGGGAGATGAAGAGCCACGGCAGGCTTGGTGCTAAAGCCGTCATGGTGTTGCCCATCCAGAAGATTGCCAGCATGACCATCAGGACCTTGAACCGATCGTACTTACTGGTGATCGTCGTCAAGATCGGCGTGCAGATTGCGTAGGTGATGGCAAAGATCGTGACCAGTAGTCCCACAGTAGACAGCGAGGCGTGGTAGCTCTTGGCAATATTCGAGATTACCCCGACCACCATGAATTCGTTACAGCCGAGCAGGAAGGCCACGAGGACAAAGACAAGACTTTGCAAACGATCTTGATATTCAATTAATCCAATCCCTTCTTCAAGCAGATTATGCGGTAAGTTTGGTTAAGGCACGTTTTGTTTTTAAGGGGACAAAATGGGGAGATGCTTCTAAAACCCCGGAACAATAGACGAACAATTAATCATTATACAATATTCATTCGTTGTTAAAGCGATTCACTTTCTAACTACAAAAAAGGCCACTCGGATTAAAATGAGTGACCCAAATCTTAATGAGCAGGATGTTCAATCTTATGGTAGAGCTGGCGACTGAGGATCAGCGAGATGATCAACAGCAGCAGGCAGAGCAGGAAACCAGCTTGGATCCCTAGGTGAGAAGACGAGTTATGGATGATCCCGTTGACGATTCCGACCATCGCCACGATTAGGGCTGTCCCAAATGAGGCGGCAATTTGGCGGAAAGTGTTGAAACTAGCCACGGCATCCGGCACGATTTCGTTAGGGAGCAGGGACAGGGCCTGCGTCTGCAGTGGAATCAGCATGGTGACCAGGCCAAACTGGCGGACAGTTTGGAAGATGGTAATGATCAAAACAGAACTGTTAGCCCCGATCATTGCCTGACCGAGGGTCCCAATGATGTCGATGATCAGTCCGGTACCGACCAGGACCCGGATCGGGTAGATATCATAGAAACGGCCGCTGGTTGTCGAGAGCAAACCGGTCAGGCAGGCACCGGGCAGCACGGTCATGGCAGAGATGATGGTACTCTTGCCGAGGACGATCTGGACCAGGAGGGGGATCAAAATGGTGTTTCCGTACATCGTCGCCGTGATCAGCATGTTAATGGTGGTGGCGAGAACGAACTGCTTGTGATGGAAAATTGATAGGTTGATCAACTGGTGATCGCTGTGGCGCTGGGTGAAGTAGAAGAGCACCAGGAAGGCGAGCCCAGTCAGAACATAGCCGCAGACATTGAAGGAGACCAGCCGGTTGGCAGAGACATTGGACAGGCCCATCAATAGTGACCAGAGACCAATCGTGATCGTGACCAACCCGGTGGTATTGAACCGTGGCGATTCATTATGCGGAATGTAGGGCAGGAAGATGAATGATAGCACGAGGACAATCGCCAGGAAGGGGATGATCAGGATGAAGAGGTAGCGCCAGGAGAAGTAGTTGAGTAAGATCCCGGAGAGGACCGGGCCAAAGATCGGGGCACAGTTGAAAGCCAGCCCGATGATCCCCATGATTCGCCCTTTTTTGCCGGGATCGGCATAACGGATCGCCAGCACATTAACCAGCGGCATCATCATTCCGGCACCGATTGCCTGGATCATGCGGGCGATAACGACCATGTTGAAGTTAGGGGCGGTGGCACCGATGACAGTTCCCACTAGGAAAACCCCGCAGAAGAAGATGAAAAGCCAACGGAACGAGAAACGTTTGATCAGGTACGAACTGACCGGAATCATCAGAGCGTTGACCAGCATGTAGCCGTTAATCACCCATTGAACATGGGCTTCACTGATATTGAAGACCTGCATGAAGGTTGGCAGGGCGATGTTCATCAGGGTGGAGCAGAGAATACCGAAGAAGGTTCCGAGCACCATGATGATCAGGGCGTGCCGAATACGTTTGTTTTGCATTGGGTTTGTTATATGCTCCTTTGTCATTAATTACAGTGTATTAGTTTACCAAGTTCGGGAGGGAAGTCAATTCGGCTTGCGGCTTTGCAAGAATGCGAAATAATGTTAAAATTACAACTGTAATCGTAACGGAAAGGGGCAGTAAAATGACGAAAGGATTAGAGATTACCCCGGCTGAATGGCAGGTAATGCGGATCGTTTGGACGTTGGGGGAAACGACTAGCAACCAGATCATCACCATCTTACAGCGGAAGGTGGACTGGAAGCCAGCCACTGTAAAGACGCTTCTGCGGCGTTTAGTGGCTAAGGGAGCCCTTTCGACCACGCGGCAGGGCCGGTCGTTTATTTACCGGCCGCTCGTGGCGGAACAGTCGACGATGAACCAGGTGGCCGATGACCTCTTCAACAGTATTTGTGAACACTGTGTCGGCCAGACTCTTAACCATGTCGTTGACCAGGCTACCCTGAGCCAGGACGACATCAAGCGCCTGCAGCAGACGCTCAAAGAAAAGCTGGCAACAGCGCCGGAAAATGTTCAATGCAACTGTGTTCCGGGTGAGGATGCCCATTGCCAGCACTAACGAAAATAACCCGTTCAGAATTCTGAACGGGTTATTTTTAATAGCTATTTTTTCTTGTTACCTTTGTCTTGATTATCCTCATCCGTCTTTTTCTTCTTTGGCCGAATGTAGATAACCTTGAACTTGTTAACGTAGGCATTCTGAAGGTCCAGCGGAATGAAGGAGAAGTTGTCGACTCTAATCGGCTGGCCGACCTTCAGATCATACTGCCGCTCCAGGAAGAAACCAGTCAGCGTGGTTACTTCTGAGTTATCGAATTGCTCGATGCCGGTGTGGAAGTAGCGCTCAAAGTCCGCCAACGGCATCTTACCGGAGACCTCGTAGGTTGGGTTGCCCTTGCTGTCGGGTTCCTTCTTTTCAATCATGTCTGAGGTAGCGTGATCGATTTCTTCGCCAACCGTACCGAACAGTTCCTCGTAGATATCCTTGTCGGTGATGATTCCGGAAGTTCCACCGTACTCGTCTTGAACAACCACGATTGGCACTTGTTTCTTCATCATGATCTGCAGGACACTGGTGATTGGTTCGTTCTCGTAGACAATCGGAATCTTCCGCATAATCGTCCGAATTGACTGTTCGGGGTTGATCTGGCTCTGCCGCATGATGTCATAGGAGAAAATGTAGCCCAGGATGTGGTCCTTATCGTTATTGGCGACAACCGGGAACCGGGTAAACTTCTTCTCAAAGTACAGTTTAGCGGCGTCATCAATGGTAGCCTTGATATCGATGACGGACAACTGGGTCCGATCAATCATGATATCTTCGGCCACCTTATCATTCATCTGGAAGGCCCGGCGCATGAAGAGCACGTCCTCCTTGTCCATTTCCCCAGCCTTTTCGGATTGCTGGGAAAGGGTCATAATTTCGTTTTGGGAGTAGGTATCCTCTTCCGGTTGAACGTTGTAACCCAGCATCTTGGTGATCTTAGCCGCGACAACGGCGAACAGCCAAACAAATGGGTAGAAGATCGTGTGGAAGAATTGAACCGGGTGCACGATCGACAAGAGGATCGGCACTGGCCGGTCGATCGCCATGTTCTTTGGTACCAGGTCGGTGAAGACGGCATGGAAGAAGGTGAAAATCAGGACACCAAGAATTGGTGAAATGATTTCCCGTACCGTTGCCGGAACCACCGTGATCTTAAGCAGCAGGTCTGTAATGAACTGGTCACCAATCCAACCTAATACCAGGGAGGTCATCGTTACCCCAACCTGGGCGGTCGAAAGGTATTCATTAAGATTACCGACCATGTGCTCGGCGCGCTTGACTTTGCGTGTCTGCTTGAGCTCCTTCAGCTCGCTCGGCCGAACCTTAACGACTGAGTACTCCAGCAGCGTAAACAGCGCCGCCAGCAGTAAAATCAGAATAATAACAATTAGCTTAAACCAATATGAAGACCATAATGCAGCCATATTTGATAAACTCACCTATTTCCATAAAATAATTTCCGTAACTATTGTATCAAGTTTGTTATAGCCTGACCAACATTTTGTCGATTCTTTTTGCCGCGCTTTTGCGGTAAAATCGAAGTAAATATTCAAATCAGTAAGGATGATCAGCATGAATAGTGAGGCCGACATTGAAATAAAGAAGGGGCAGCGTCTGCGGGAGATAATGCAGGTGATGCGCGACCATCATTTTCTCAGCAACTTCTACCACCAGAAGAACCCTGAAGAGATCTACGCTGCCCTCCAAGAACTGGGACCGACCTTTATCAAGATGGGGCAGATCCTGTCGACTCGGCCGGACCTCATTTCGCCAGTCTACGTCAAAACCCTCCGTCAGCTCCAGGACCAGGTCAAGGCGGACCCCTTCAGCAGTGTCCAGCAGACGTTTAAGGAACAGACTGGCCACGATATTGATGAGGTCTTTGCCAGCTTTGATAAACAACCCTTTGCCTCGGCCTCGATCGGTCAGGTTCACCATGCGACATTGAAGGATGGCACTCCGGTGGTGGTCAAGGTCCAGCATCCGGCGGTCAGTCAGCTGGTCAACACCGACATTGCCCTGCTGCGGCGGGCAGTCAAACTGCTCAAGTACGTTCCCAATGAGATGACCGTGGTCAACCTGGACCGGGTTTTAGATGAGCTGAGCCGATCGCTTTTGAGCGAGGTCAACACGATGAATGAGGTCCACAACGGCGAGGAGTTTTACCGGCTCAACAACGGGGACGATATCGTCACGGTTCCTAAGGTCTATACCAAGTACTGTGCACCGCAGATCCTGGTCAACCAGACGATGGTGGGGAAGAGTGTGCGGCACCTCTTTAAGGAGAATTTCAAGGGGGAGGAAACACCGGAAGTGCTGGCCCAGCGTAAGTACATTGCCAACGTCCTGGTCAAAAACTTCATGAAGCAGGTCTTTGTTGACCACTTCTTCCACGCCGACCCGCATCCTGGAAACATCCTTATTCATGAACTCGATCCGGCTAGTCAGGCCCAGCCCGCAATGAAGATCACCCACCAACACCAAGTCCAGGTGGGGAACACAAACCTCAGTTACCACCAGGAGACGCCGTTGCCGCCGTACCGAATTGTGTACCTGGATTTTGGGATGATGGGAACGCTGACCCCGGCCATGGCTGACGGCATTGCCAATGTGGTTCTGGCGATCACAACCAAGAATGTCCGCCGAATTTCCCAAGCCGTCCTGGCCATCTGCAATCAGACGGGGCCCCTGGACGAGCCGGCATTTACCAAGGAACTGGGGAGTTTCATTCGGCCATACCTGGCGATGGGTGTGGGCGAGATTGACTTCTCAACGATGGTCTACCAGATTGTCCAACTCTGTCAAAAGAATCACCTGCAGATGAAGCCTGAGGTGACCCTATTGATCAAGGCCTTTGGGACCTTGGAGAGCACCGTGGCCCGGCTTGACCCTGACATTTCAATGATGGAGGTGGCCCGGCCATTTGGTTTGCAATACCTCAAGCGGAAGTTCAAATGGCGCGACAGCCTGGATGACCAGCTGATCGGCCTGGTCACCACGGCGCAGGAGACGGCCCACCTGCCTGATCGGATCAATGCTACCCTGGAGACGATCGCTAATGGGGACGCCCAAGTTAACTTCAAACTCAAGGGGCAGGATCGCCTGATCAAGCAGATTGAACGGATCACCAACCGTTTCCTGATTGTGATCATCCTGGCAGCAGTGATCCTCGGATCCTCGGTCCTTGTCGAAGGAAGCAGCCAGCACCCCCACATCTTCCGCCTCGGGGTCATCGGTTATTCGATCTCGCTGGTGGTAATTCTTGCCCTAGTATTGAGCGAACTCGGTCATCGCTGGAAGAATTGGCGTAATAAGAATAAATAGACGAAGGGGCTGTGACATAAGTCTTTCTATATAGAGCAAAAGCGAATAGCGCGGTACACAAATGAGGTCCAAAGCTCGGCAAAAGTCGAATTCTGGACCTCTATTTGTGCTCGCGGGGGCTCCCAACGGCTAGCTTCGCGTCGAAAAACGAAGTCGTAAACGACTTCTGTCCCGCTTCCTCTTTTAGCGCAATGTTGAAAGTTACTTATTCTTGTAGACCGCAATCTCAACCAGGTTATTATCTGGGTCGTGAACGTAGATTGAGGTCATCTCACCCTCGGAACCGTGTTTTTCAACCGGGCCGGCAACTACATCAACGTAATAACTCCGCAGGTGGTGGAGAATATCCTCGACCTTGTCTCCGGCAACCACGCACAGGTCTGCACTGCCAATGATTGGGCGGGCCGCCTTCAGATCGGTTGACCGGTCTGTTTTCTGCAGGCGGATCAATTGGTGCCCGCAACGCAAGGTGATGATATTATCGTCCGTCTGCCGGTCAATGATGGGCATGTCAAAGACCTCGTGGTAAAAGCGGCTGCTCTCCTCCAGGCTCGAAACAGTTAGTACAATGTGGTCAATCCGACGCATTTTCATGGTATTACTTCCTTATCTCTTTATTTGCCCCTTATTATACAGGCTGGAAGGGCTGATTGGCAAAGGCGGGGGAAGCGTAGTAATATAAGAGAGCATTTTTAATTAAGGGAGTTTTTTGGAAAATGAAACTGAAGAATGTCGTCAGTGTGGCCGCATTCGGCTTTGCTGGCGGGTGCTTCCGCTACCTCCTCAGCATGGCCTTCGATGCCCGGGGAGTCCTCATCGCCAACCTGCTGGGCTGTTTTTTGCTGGCTTTTCTGACGTATTACGTAATTGAACGTGACCTCTTGGCTGGTTGGCTGAACGCTGGACTCGGGACCGGACTGATCGGGGCTTTCACCACCTTTTCCTCGTTTACCACCACGACCATCAAGCTCGGTCAGCATAGCCTGCTGGGGGCCGGTGTCTACCTGCTGCTGAGCATGGTTGGCGGCCTGGTAATGGCGGGCTTGGGAATGCTTCTGGCGCGCCGCCTAGGAAGGACGGTGGAGCAGCATGCTTAGTGTCGGTTGCGGTTCTGCCCTCGGTGCCCTGTTGCGGTATTGGCTGACGACTTGGTGGAAGAGACAGCAGGTTGATTGGCCCTTGGCAACCCTGCTGATCAACTTGACGGGAGCCCTAGTGCTGGGAATATTGACCGGGCGCCTCGCTGCTACTGGATCAGCGATGCTCTTCTGGGGCGTCGGGCTTCTCGGCGGCTATACCACCCTTTCCACCCTCAATACAGAGATGATTGCCATGGTTGACGAGCACCGGTGGGGCAGCTTAGTTATCTACTTCGTGGTTTCTTACGTCGGCGGACTGCTGGCGGCGTGGCTTGGAATGAGTATATAAGAAAAGACCGTCAGTTAGACCGGCGGCCCTTTTTATTTGGCGAAGCGGTGCCAGTATTCAGCAAGGTACTTCGTGGTTAGACTGGTCGGGTTCTTGATCAGGTCCCGCGGGCGCCCGGTGGCAACAATCTGCCCACCATTCTTCCCGCCACGGGGACCCATGTCGAGGATGTAGTCCGCATTGGCGATCAGGTTGAGATCATGGGTGATCGTGATGATCGTCGCCCCGCGGTCCAACAGACGCTGCATGACGCCCAGCAGGGTTTTGACATCCAGGGGATGCAGCCCAATTGTCGGTTCATCGAAGACAAAGAGGGTTGTAGCCTGATTGCGGTCCAGGTGCTTGACCAATTTCAGGCGTTGGGCCTCACCACCAGAGAGGCTCGGAGTACTCTCGCCGAGGTGAAGGTAACCCAGGCCAACCTCTTCCAGCAGCTTCAGTTCCCGTTCGATCTTCGGTACGTCCTCAAAGACTGGCAGCGCAGCACGAACGTCCAGGTTCAGCAGGTCGACAATGGAGTAGTTGTGCCATTTAACCGCCTGCACGGCATTGTTGTAGCGTTCACCGTGGCAGACGGGACAGGTCTGCTGCATGTCGGGCAGAAACTGAATATCCAGGGTCACGATCCCGCTCCCGCCACAGTTCGGGCAGGCCCCCTGCTTGTTATTATAGGAGAAATAGCTCGGCGTGTAGTGCTTCTCCTTGGCGAGGGGCTGGGCGGCGAAGAGCTTGCGGAGGTTATCCATGATGCTGGTGTAGGTGGCTACTGTTGACCGCATCGTCTTACCAATCGGGGCCGCATCGACACTGACGACTTCCTTCAGTGGAGCATTCAGCTGCTTGACCTGTTTTGGCAGGCCAACCTGCTTCGCCTGGTCTTTAATGGCGGGAACCAGACTGTCGAGGATTAAACTGGTTTTACCGGCGCCAGAGAAGCCAGTTACCGCACTCAGCCGGTTAATTGGCAGCTGACCCTGGACGTCTTTGAGGTTATAGTAGTCAGCAACCTCAAAACTGATCTGCTTCTCAGCTTCCTCGTCAGCTACCCGGCGGGCCAGCAACTCTGCTGTTCCGTTAAGGTAGGGACCGATCTTGGAATCGGGGTCCTGGGCAATCTCTTCCGGGTTCCCCTGATCGAGGATCCGCCCACCATTAGCACCGGATCCAGGGCCAATTTCGATAATCCAGTCTGCCGCCCGAATGATATCGACGTTGTGGTCGACAACGACCAGCGAATTACCCTGGGCGACCAGCTCCCGAAAGACGTTCAGCAGGCCGGAAACGTTGTCGGGGTGCAGGCCGATCGATGGTTCATCCAGGATGTAGAGGACACCGGTTGTTTGGGTCCGCAGGGTGCGGGCCAGCTGGATTCGCTGCAGTTCACCAGTCGAGAGGGTATTCCCGTTCCGGGACAGGGTGAGGTAGTCGAGGCCCAGTTCAAGTAGGGGCCGGAGATTATCATCGAACTCCTTGAAGAGGGAGTGGGCCATCTTATTCATGTCGGCTGGCAATTCACTGAGAACGGCCTTTTTCCAGCTTGGTAAGTTCCCGAGGGTCAGTTGATTGACTTGGGCGATATTCAGCTTGCCGGCTAGCTGGGTGAGCAGGACCGGCTTAAGACGGGTTCCGTGGCAGATGGGGCAGGTGGAGTAGTGGAAGAATTCACTGATCCGCTTCTGGGCCCGTTCACTCTTGCTGGTTCGGGCTGACTCGTAGACTGCTTCGTGGGCGTTTTCGTAAAGGGCGTTGAAGTCGTGGAAGACCCGGCCCGTCCCGGAACGAAAGTCCATCTTGAATTTCTTCTTGGGACCGTTGAGCACGAACTCCTTTTCCTTAGCCGTCAGGTCGCGGTACGGGACGTGAATCCGGACTCCAGCCTGTTCCGCCACGTTGGGCATGAAGTTCCGGCCGGGGAGGTGCCAGGATGCCACGGCGCCGTCCGCCAGGCTGAGGTTTTCATCCTCGATCAGCTTGCTTTCGTCGATTTCACGAATAACCCCGGTTCCCTGGCACTTCTCGCAAGCGCCGGCCGAATTAAAGGCAAAGTCCTCGGCACTGAAGGCGGGGAACTTAGCACCACAGGTTGGGCAGGTGATCATCCCCATTTCGTCCCCGGACTTGCTCATTGACTCCGCAATTGCCAGACTTGGCTTAATCTGGTGGCTGTTGGGACAGCGGGGTGACCCCAGCCGGGAGAAGATCAGCCGAATTACGTTGAAGATCTCACTCATTGTACCAACAGTTGCCCGCTCGGACGGGATGCTTGGCCGCTGCCGGAGAGCCAGGGCCGATGGAATGTGCTTGACGCTAGTAACCTCCGCCTGGGCACCGAGCTTGATCCGCCGCCGGGTGTAGGTGGACAGAGCCTCCAGGTAGCGCCGGGACCCTTCTTCATAGAGAATTCCCATGGCCAGGGAGCTCTTTCCCGAACCGGATAGGCCGGAGATGGCAACGAACTTGTAGAGCGGGATATCGACGTCAATATTTTTCAAGTTGTGAACGCGGCCGCCCCGAACCTCAATCTTGGTCGGCAGGGTAGCTTGCTGCTTATTCATTCTTTAAGACACCTTTCTTCGTAATCTTATTTCAATTTTAGAATAGGCACGCTGGCCTTGGCAAACAAAAAGCCGCTTTTATCTTTTGTCAGAAATCACGTATAATAGCGGTGAGATGAGGTGAAAAGCTTGAACTATGAAGAACTAATTCCGAAGATTGCTGAGTGGGCACACGAACGCAAGATTGACGAGGCCGATCCACGGGTTGAATTCATGAAGATGGCCGAAGAACTCGGCGAACTGTCCGCAGCTTACAACAAAAAGAACCACGCCAAGCTGGTCGACAGTATCGGCGACCTTCAGATTGCCCTGCTAATTTTCTGCCGGTTAGTCGGCGTTGACCATAAGGAAGCCCTGAACGCGGCCTACCAGGAGATTGCCCACCGGACGGGGATGACGACGCCGGATGGGGTTTTCATTAAGAAAAGTGATATTGAAAAGGAGAACTAATTTTGAAATTTATCTCATGGAATATTGATTCAATTAACGCGGCCCTGACCGGAACCTCCAAACGGGCCGGCGAGACGCGGGACGTCCTGTACAAGATTGCCGCCGAAGACCCGGATGCCATTGCTATTCAGGAAACTAAGCTTTCAAAGAATGGCCCTACCAAGAAGCACCTGCAGGTTCTAGACGAGCTTTTCCCTGATTACGCCGTTGCCTGGCGGAGTTCCGTTGAACCAGCACGGAAGGGGTATGCCGGGACGATGTACCTCTACAAGAAGGAATATCAGCCAGCAGTCACCCAGCCGCAGATTGGGGCACCGGAACCAATGGATGACGAGGGCCGGATCATTACGCTGGAGTTCCCTAAATTTTACCTGACCGAGGTCTATACCCCTAACTCGGGTAGCGGCCTCAAGCGATTAGATGAACGGCAGGCCTGGGACGACCAGTACCGGCAGTACCTGCACCAGCTAGACCAGGACAAGCCCGTGATCGCCAGCGGGGATTTCAACGTTGCCCACGAGCCGATTGACCTGGCGCATCCTGAGAACAACCACCATTCCGCTGGCTATACTGACGAGGAGCGGGAGCACTTTACCAAGCTCCTGGCAGCGGGTTTCACGGACAGTTTCCGTTACCTGCACCCTGACCAGGCGGGTGCATACTCCTGGTGGGCCCAGCGAGTGATCACCAGCAAGCAGAACAACTCGGGGTGGCGGATTGACTACTGGCTGGTCAGCGACCGCTTAGCCGACAAGCTGCAGAGTTCAACCATGATTGATAGTGGGGCCCGCCGCGACCACGCGCCGATTATGCTGGAAATTGATTTATAAAATAGGACTATAAACGAAAACGCTCCTGATGTGCGAGATAATCACACGTCAAGAGCGTTATTTTAATATTTGATCTTAGACGGCCTCGTGTTCGGGGTGCGCATTAGCCATTAATTTACGCACGATCAGGTAACCGAGCAGAATGACCACGATGGCAATCACTGCGATGATGATCCGCTTGCCGTCGCCCCGGAAGATAGCATCCCCACCAAAGGCGTAGATAAAGGATGTCGGCGCCATCCCCACAGCGACCATGGTTAAGAAGTGCGCCCGGCTTAATTTCAGCCGCGCCCCTGCATAATTAACCAGGGCGCTGGGAATGATCGGGATCATGTAGCTGATGGTCAGCCCGACCAGGGGATGCTTCTGGTGAAGCAGGTAGGTCAGCAGCTTGGACTTTTTGGTACGTTTGGAGATATCGACCTCCCGGATCAGGCTCATCACGGCACAGTTACCGAGAATATTGCCGAGCCAGTTGATCAAAAAACCGATCCAGGGTCCGTAACAGAGACCGGCAAAGATACAGATGACAGAATTGGACATTCCGGGAATGGCATTAAAGATGGCGATCAAAAGCAATAGCAGCAGCATCGTCGACAGGCCGTGACTGCGGATCAGGTGCAAGAGGATCACCTGGTTATGCGAATTGAGGTGCAACAGCAGGTTAATCTCCGGGCGGTAGTCACGGTAAATGAAGTAGATGACTACCAGCGCTGCAATAAAGGCTAAGATAATCAGCGCAGTTTTATTAAGGTGCTTTTTCATCGGGCAATCCTCCTCTTTTGGCAGTTGCAGACCCGCGGCAGCAAACAGTTCGCAGAGGGTTTGCCGCAGCAGGGGGTCATGGGCGTAGATGTAGGTTCCGTAAACGCCGCGTTTGAAAAGAACATTCAGCGAGTTCATAATCATCCGTTTCTCCAGCCGGGTGATCTCCTCAGGATCGGTGAGGTCGGCCCGCTTCTTAAAGGCCTCGGTATCGGTGTAACGATCCAGGTTGATCTGGAGGCGTTGGGTGTTAGGGATCTGGCTGATCGGCGGCCCCAGGATGATTCCAGTATAGTTGAGGTCAAAGCCCTGGCAGGTATAAATCGAACCCACCTCGTCAATTGTCTGGGGAAGCTCGGCCCACGGGGTTACCGTGTAGTTATATTGGTCCCACGGCATCTTGAAGCGTCCCTCCTTGATATAGTGCTTGCCGCCATCAAGGGTGGACGGGTAGCCAGATGTCGAGAGGATTCGGGAAAGGCCAACCTCCTTATTGCGGCGAACGATCGCCCGACGCATCTCTTCCGCATCATCGTAGATTCGAAAATCGTAATGCTCGCGGGCATTCTTCGGCAATGGGGTCAGCTGGTAGTCATTAGTGAAAGTGTTGAACCAGTTGACCAGCTGCGGGATGGCATTCATCCGGAACATCTTCGTGAGGTGGTACTCCTTGTGCGGGTATTGATCCGTAATGTGGTGCAGCCGTTCTGGGGTCCAGAGGCTCTTCATCCGCAGTACCTGGTATTGGTCAAAGACGATTACTACGACCTTGGCCCGCTTGATGATTTCAACCAGCTGGTTATCGTGGTAGAAGTTGTTATAGTGGTCCGGTTTGGACAGGAGCAGGTGAGCCTCGTCAATGATGGCCACATCGATGTTCGCTTGCTCCTTGTCGAGCTGGTTAATCAGTGAGGTTGGCCGAGCAAAATCCTTCTTGTATAGCTCTGGGAGGTGTCCCGCAATCTCGCGATAGACCTTCAGAATCTCCGGGTGGTTGACCAAAAAGTAATTGGTTGTCCGGTAAAAGGGTGAGGAAGGATCCTTCCGAGCAGCCTTTTGCAGCCGGTCAAAGAGCTGGGAGAGGACAACACTCTTCCCGGTTCCGGCGTCTCCGACAATGGTGTAGGTTGCTGGATAATTCCCTTTGAGATGGTGCGCTGTGAAGTCGAGGATATCTTCAACCAGTTTTTCCTGTTCAGTTGTCAGTTGCTTGAATGGCGAAAGCTTATCAATCGCTGCATTACTTGTATCTATCATTATTTATTCGGTCCTTCATGCATAATCTCCTTAATGGTATCTTAAGAAGCCGCTAATCGTCAATTTGATTACTAAATGATTTTCTTAATTTTACTAAGTAGTGTTAAAATATAAGTTAGCAAACCAAAAAACATAGACGAAATTTTAGCTTAAAGGAGTGGGTATTAGATGAATCTGCATCCTGATTACCTCTTAAATGATGTAAATGAGCCTAGCGACATCAAGCGGATGTCTTTGGATGAACTGAAGGAATTAGCAACGGAAATGCGGCAACTGGTTCTAGAACGCGACGCTGCAATCGGCGGCCACGTCGGTCCCAACCTTGGCGTCATGGAACTGACCATTGCCTACCACTACGTCTTCAATTCACCACACGATAAGGTGATTTGGGATGTTTCCCACCAATCCTATGCCCACAAGATGTTGACGGGGCGGAAGATCGGCTTTATGGATCCCGATCACTACGAAGACATTACGGGCTATACCTCTCCTGAAGAGAGTGTCCACGACTTCTTTGAAATTGGTCATACATCGACCTCAATTTCATTGGCAGTAGGCATGGCTCAAGCGCGAGATCTTTTGCGGCCAGAAAAGCACAACAACATCGTCGCCGTCATTGGTGATGGTTCGCTGAGCGGTGGGTTAGCCTTTGAGGGCTTGAATAACGCTGCTAAGTTGCACTCTAACCTGATCATCGTAGTCAATGATAACCAGATGGCAATTGATAAGGACCAGGGCGGATTCTACCAGGGGCTCAAGGAGCTGCGTGACAGCGATGGTAAGTCGCCAAACAACATCTTCAAGTTCATGGGCTTAGACTACCGGTACGTTGCCGATGGGAACGACCTGCAAACGATGATCGATGCCTTCCGTGATGTTAAGGATATCGATCACCCGATTGTCCTGCATGTTAATACGCAAAAGGGGAAGGGCTTTGCCCCAGCCGAAGAACACAAGATGGAGTATCACTGGCGCGATCCGTTTGACCTCAAGACAGGTGAGGACAAGCATCCGGTAGTCAATGGCTACAACAAAGCCGTAATGGCCGAATTGGATCGGCAGGTCAACGCTGGTGCGCCGGTGGTTGCCATCAACGCTGCCATTCCTGATGTCTTCGGCCTGAAAGAGTTCCAGAAGAAGCACCCTGGCCGTTACTTTGACGTTGGAATTGCTGAGCAGGATTCAATCACGACGGCGGTTGCTATGGCCTCTGCCGGTGCCCGGCCAGTGGTTTTCCAAAACAGTACTTTCCTGCAACGGGCTTATGACCAGCTGATCCACGACATGGCTCTTAATGACTCGCCAGTAGTAATGATTGTCCGGGGCGGAACCATTGCCAATACTTCGGCAACCCACCAGGGATCATTTGATATCTCAATGATCAGTGATTTGCCGAACATCGAATATCTGGCGCCTACCAACGTGGAAGAGATGATTTCCATGCTGCGGTGGGCAATCAAGCAGACCGATCAGCCAGTCGTTATCCGCCAACCAGAGAAGACTCTTCTGCATGGTCAACCGAGTCAGGATGATTACAGCACCATCAACTATGACGTGGTTCACCACGGAAGCGAAGTCGCTATCATGGCCGTCGGTGACTTCTGGCAGCTTGGCGAGGAGGTCTGTGAGCAGCTAAAGAACAAGCTCAACATCGACGCTACCCTGATTAACCCAAAATCAGTTACCGGGATTGATCAACACGACCTCCACCACTTGGCGGAAAACCATGACGTGGTGGTTACCCTGGAAGATGGCAACCTGAGCGGCGGGTTCGGTGAGACGATTGCCCGTTACTATGGTCCAACCAATATGAAGGTGCTTAACTTTGGGGCCCCACGGGAGTTCGCCGATAATGTCCCATTGGAGGTCATGAATGAATGGTACCACCTGACGCCTAAGCAGATTGTTGACGATATTGAGAAAGTCATTCATTCGTTATAAAAGATTATTTTACTGTCAACAGACACTTAAGCCTGTTGGCAGTATTTTTTTAGTTTGATTCGCGTGATTTCTTCTTTTGACCGTATATATCTAGTGAAGGCCATAATAGTAAAGGAGAAATCAAATGAATATGAAATTATCACATCACAGCTACCGTTCATCACTGATCGGAATCTTGTCAGCGTCGGTATTGCTGTCCTTGTCAGCGGGAAATGTCCTGGCTGATGCGAATACGGGGCAACCAGCGTCCCATCTAACCACAGCGAAAAGTCATGATCACGGTCAGGTCACCACTAAGGAAGTCACCCGTACGATTAACTATGTCGACCCTTTGACCAAGGAAAAGCACACTATTAATCAAGTAGTCCGCTTTCAATTTGACCAGGATGGCAAGCTTATTAAGAAGGGGACTGTCTCAGCCTGGCAAGCTTATTTTGTGCCATATTTTGAAGGGTACGCTCCAAACTGGTGTGAAGTTCCACCTAAGGTAATCACTCCAGATTCTGCAAATGAAACGGAAGATGTCATTTATACAAAAGTGTTAAGTGAAAATCCTATTGGTTCAGTTTTGATTAAATTTATTCCAATTGATGGAAGTAATGTTCAGTACCTGACGATTGGAAATTCTGATGGTAAGCCATTGTCGACTTTTGAACTTCCTGAACCCCCGGAAGGCTGGAAATATGTGGGCAAGGATCAATTACCAAAAATAGTGCAAATTACGCCCGGCGCAACCCGCTTCAATTTTTTAATTCAAAAAAACGATACGGACACCCATCAGGAGAAGAAACAGGAGAACAAAGAACTCAGTCGAAAGATCATCTTGCACCTGCCAACAGGCGATAAGGTTATTACACAACATGCGCGCGCAACTCGTGATGTATCAGTAGTTGATGGCAAAAACAGCTACGGGGAGTGGCAGATAAGTCCATTTGACGAGTTTGTATTACCGCAGGTTGACGGTTACCAATCATCACTGACTAAGGTTGCCTCGCTCCAGCTGACTGCCGACCAATTAGAGAAGGAGCCGGTTACCATCAAGGTTGATTATCATAAGGTCAATGACGAAGGGACCAGCACAGATCCTTCAAAGGATGCATCGACGGAAACAGATCCCGTACCAGGTGTCGATGAGGGTACCCAGACCGATCCTTCTATCGGTACTGGTACGCAGACCGATCCACCAGCGATGAGTGATGCAGGAACTCAAACGGAACCATCAACTGGCAAGGATGAAGGTACGCAGACCGATCAACCGACAAAGGAAGATGAGGGGAATCAGACAGACGACACTCCAACCGTCGATACTGGTGTCGGTGATGACACAATCACAGGAACTGATGAGGGTACGCAGACCGATCATCCAACCAAGAGCGACGAAGGGAGTCAAACCATTGATACGCCAACTACCGATACAGGAGTGGGTGATGATTCAATTGCAGGAACTGATCAGGGCACGCAAACTGAAACAGTCCCGGGCAAAGATGAAGGTACGCAGACCGATCAGTCAACTAAGAGCGACGAAGGCAGTCCAACAGTTGATACACCAACTACTGATACGGGAGTAGGTGATGACACAATCGCAGGGACTGATGAGGGTACGCAGACCGAACCATCTACTAATGAGGATCAGAGTACCCAAACAGGTACTACAAAAGATGACCAGGGAGCATCAGCTGTACCAGATCAAACAAGTACTCAACCAACCATTCAGGAGAAGGCAAAAGGACAAGATGCAATTGATCCAGTCGCATTTCATAATGAACTGAATCAATTGCAACGGCCACTAAAAGAGTTGGCAACGAGCCCTCAACATCACCAAGCCGCTGTCCTTCCTCAAACAGGAAACCAAACGAATTTGAAAGTATTTTTAACAGGGATCCTGACAGTGCTAACGGGGGCTTTACTGGCGATGTTCCACCTGCAAAAGCGTCACTAATTATAAGGCTGATTGTATAGCTAAAGAAAAGTTTAAGATTTTCCTTGCAATTTTAATTTTCTAATAGTATTCTAATAACAACGAAAGAAAAGGGAATTGGAGGAATGCAACTATGCAATTACAGTTTAAATCGATTATTCATCTAACCTCCACCTCAACCACAACAACAAGCACCGTGGTTGAGCACCTTTAATATATTCGAATAAGATATGCTAATCAAAAGCTATCCAAAACGACTCAACCACTTAACTAATTTGTAGTTTTACTGGTTGGCGGTCGCAATGGGTAGCTTTTTTCGTATTAAGAAATGGGGTTATAAGATGGATAATCAAAAGAAAGTTAAGTTAAATCGGACGATGACGCCTGGACAGATGGAAATGATTGCCATCGGGGGAACCATTGGGAGTGGGCTCTTCATGGGGGCAACTTCAACCATTAAGTGGACCGGGCCATCAGTTCTTCTGGCCTACGCCTTCGTTGGCCTAGTGCTGTACGGAGTCATGCGGTCCCTCGGGGAGTTGATCTACATCAGTCCCGGAACCGGGTCGTTTGCGGACTATGGTTCCAAATACATTCATCCCCTGGCCGGCTACCTGACCAAGTGGAGTAACGTCTTCCAGTTCATCATCGTGGGGATCTCGGATATCATTGCGATGAGTCAATACCTGAACTACTGGTGGCCGAACCTGCCAGACTGGATCTCCGGATTGGTCATGATCACGATTCTGACTCTGGCTAACCTGGCAAGTGCCAAAGCCTATGGCCGACTTGAATTCTGGTTTGCGATGATTAAGGTGGTAACGATCATCGCCATGATCATCCTGGGACTGCTAGTTATCGTCGTTGGGCTGGGAAACAATTGGCACCCAGTTGGGATCTCCAACCTCTGGACGCACGGTGGCTTCTTCACCGGCGGTTTCATGGGCTTCATGTTCTCACTGTCCGTGATTGCTGGTTCATATCAGGGAATCGAACTGCTGGGGATTACCGCTGGTGAAGCGGCCTCACCACGGAAGGCCATTGTTAAGTCTGTCCGGTCCGTTATCTGGCGGATCCTGATCTTCTACATCGGTGCTATCTTCGTGATCGTTTCGATTTATCCATGGAATCAACTGAAGGCGGTTGGTTCACCATTCGTTGAAACCTTTACCAAGGTCGGGATCACCGGTGCTGCCGGAATCATTAACTTTGTTGTCCTGACGGCGGCGCTCTCAGGTGCCAACTCCGGGATCTACAGTGCCAGTCGGATGCTCTTCAAGCTTTCTATCGATGGTGAAGTGCCAAAGGTATTCAGTAAGCTTTCCAAGCGGGTCGTGCCAAACGTGGCCATCCTGACGATTGCCTTCTGGATCTTCCTCGGCTTTGCCATCAACATGTTGCTGTCCGCATTCAGCTCAAGTGCTCGGAATGTCTTCGTGGTCGTTTACAGTTCTAGTGTTCTGCCAGGGATGGTACCATGGTTTATCATCCTGCTGTCCGAATTGAACTTCCGGAAGAACAATCCTGATCAGCTGGTCAACCACCCGTTCAAGATGCCACTGTACCCGGCTTATAACTACTTCAGCCTGATCGCCTTGACGGTTATCTTGATCTTCATGTTCTTCAACCCAGACACGCGGGTTTCAGTATCTGTCGGTGTAATCTTCCTGATCATCATGACCCTGATTTACCGTTTCCACACTGCACACAAACTGCAAAAATAATTATAAAAGGTAGGCAATTCAGCCTGCCTTTTATTTTTTGGGACCATTTGTTCGCCCAAATATTGTACAATAGAAGAAAAGCATTCAAAGAAGGAAGATTCTATGTATCGCATAAAGAAAAAGATCTGGCATATTGTCTTCGGCCTGATCGCCCTGCTAGTGGTGGGTGGGGTAATCCAAAAGCCAACCGAGGGCGATGCATCCCTCACCCAGGGTATTCAGCGTTTCATGGCCTGGGGGCAGAGCAATTCTGCTCGTTCTGGCAACTATGGAAGCCAACAGCAGCTGCCGCCGACCAAGCAGCAGGCAGCGGTCGTCCTGACGCCGGCAGTTCGCCAGCAGTTAGGGAATAATATCGTGTGGAACGGTCATGGTGCCTTTATCATCAATAACAACCAAGCGGGCCTGAACACCAACATCAGCAGTGCCCCTTACGCCGTTAACCAGCTGGATAGTCAGGGCCGGGCCTGGCGCGGGGATGCCTGGCTGAACAAGACGACACGGCAGTATCAGAATCGTGCCGCCACCGGTAACGGGGCAACGGATTGGAAACCGGCCGGCTTCTTGCAGGCCCGCAACCTGACCGGTGGTTACAACCATGCTTATGACCGGGGACACCTGCTGGGGTACGCCTTGGTGGGCGGAATTCAGGGCTTTGATGCCTCCGAGTCCAATCCCAAGAACATTGCAACCCAGACGGCCTGGGCAAATGAGGCCCGCAGCAGCACCTCGACCGGGCAAAACTACTACGAGGGAATTGTCCGTAAAGCCCTCGACCAGGGCAAACAGGTTCGTTACCGGGTAACCGATATCTATAGCGGCAATAGCGTTGTTCCTGCCGGTGCCCATATCCAGGCCCAATCAAAGGATGGCAGCGTTAATTTCAACGTCTTCGTGCCGAACGTCCAACGTAATATCGACATCAACTACGCCAACGGGGCGGTTAAGCAACGATAGCTAAATAGGGCGGCAGAAACCCAATGTTCTGCCGCTCTTTTTTTACTGCCATTACCAAACAATCAAGATGGACCTTGCAAAATCCGCTTAAATCAACGAAAATAGGCTATAAATATACTAGATTGTAAAGGATAACGTTTATGGTTAATGATCCAAGCTTAAAAAAGATTCACATTGTATTTAACGGTCAGGAAACGCCGCCGATGAAGATCAGTCAGCTGTTCGACGCCCGGCGTTTCAACCGGCTTACCGCGGTCACGGGGAACGTCACCGCCGACTTCTTCAACCGCTACCTCAGCAACTTCATCAAGGTCGAACTGGCTCTGCAGACTCCTAAGGCCAGTGATGCCAAGACCGCGGACGAGGTGATCACCAAGGAAGCATTAGCCAACGCCCTGCTTGCCGTTGCCAATAAGCGGCCGGCTAAGCTTTTTGAGGGGCTGACCAGCAGCAACCAAGCCAATGTTCTGAGCGGCTTGTTTACCGTGGAGATGTCACCTGTTCAGGCCCTGCACTCCCGTTTCTACCTGCTGAGCAACCATGAGACTCACGATACGCGGGTCATCCTGGGAAGCATTGACCTGACGGCGGACTCGTTCGACAAGGATCGGAACCAGTTTGAAGAAGTGCTTGTTTTCGACAATGACATCCGTCTCTTCCAAAACCTCAGCGAACACTTCAAAAAGGATATTCGTCCGGTTCTGCGGCCGTACTTCACCGATAACCTCCTGAAAGCAGCCCAGGCTCAGTTGGACGAGGGGGCTAAGGATCAGAAACAGGCAGTACCGGAGAACCAGGTGGTTATTTTAGATAATGACACCACCGACCAGATCGCGGCTGCCGACATGACTGATATCATCAGCCACGATGTCCAGAAGCAGATGGATGCCAAAATTATCCCAACGACCACAACCAATGCGATGCGGGAGGTCACGACGGCCCGCTCCCAGACCAAGGATGACATCGCCCGGGACGTCAAGCAGCACGATACCGTCTACAACCTGCAGAAGACATCCGTGTCCCCGCGGGCGGCCAAGCCAAAGATCAAGACCCGTGAGAAGATCTACCAGCAGGTCCAAGAAGCGCTGATCAGCGGGATGACTCCGCAGCAGCGGCAGGCTGAGAAGAAGTACACCACCTTCCTCTACGACCGGCCAATGGAACGGAACCTGGTTCGCAATAACAGCGGGCTCTATGTTCCTAATGATGCCGGTACCCACCCGATTCCGTTTGGCAAACTGGCTACTACCAGTCAGATCCGTGATGGCCTTCGCAGTATTGACGCAGTGATGAAGGGCTATCAGAAGTTCGTCGTTGACTATACCGATGACTACGGCAAGCGTTTCTACGAAGCCATCCTTTATACCTTCACCGCCCCATTCCTGTGGGAAATTCGCCAAAAGGCTAGTCTCAATCCTGAGGACGGTAACGATGTGCCGAACTTCTTAGTGCTGGGAGCGACTGCCGGTTCCGGCAAGTCAACCCTGCTGCGGATCATCAACCAGCTGACTTGGAATACCGACCGGTCGCTGATCGACTTTGGGACCATTTATCCCACGGAAACGGTCCAGCGGAAGGCTAAAACGGTCGAGGCGATTGAGCACTACATGAAGCAGGGGAGTTCTTACCCGGTGTTGCTGGATGAAATCGAACCATACTTCTTCCAACAAGATCAGTACAGTCGGCACCTGGTGGTTGATACCATGAATGAACTGGTCAACAACCCGCATGCCATCGCCCCACTGATCGGGACCACCAACTATGACTCTGGGTTCACCATGTTGCGGGAAACTGCCCGGCGGACCTACTACCTGCAGATCGATAAGGTTATCAACGACCAGCTCAAAGGCGAGGCCAACAAGTACATCTACAACGTTCGGCAAACCCTTGACAACACGCTCTTCAAGGACTTTGTAATGCGGATGGCCAACCTCCTGGAGGACGATGAGACGCCATGGCGGGACTTCAACACCGAGAACGGCCGGCTTGACTTCCTGTCCAACACCCGGAAGATCTTCCGCGACTACTACCAGATGGCTGGAATGGATGTGCCTTCCTACTTTGCCGACCAGATCTGCGATGACTTCCAGGAAAGTTCCCGGAACAGCTGGGCAAAGCTTTACGTCACCCAGGCTGAAGATTTCAAGTACCGGGAAGCGGATAAGAGTCTGCTCTTCGATATTTCAAAGCTCAATACCTTTAACGGCTTCACCGCGGACAGTATTGAGAAGTACCGGAATGCCCTGCCGATTGAGCTCTGTGTCGATGGGATCAACGGCAAGCGGGGGAAGTTCGTGGAGATCAAGGCACCAGAGTTCTTCAAGTGGATCGGCGAGCGCAATCCTTACGAGACACCGCAACCCGTTCATACGGAACAGCCAGCAACGAAGATCGAAAATTCCAAGCTGCCATCATCGGCCATTACGACCGAGAAACCGAAGAAACGGGGCTTCTGGGCCCGGCTGTTCGGCTAGAAGCGATACTTAGCCTAAAATGAAAAAAGCGTTGTGTGTTTGAAATTTTTCAGACACGCAACGCTTTTGTATTATCTGAATTAGTATGTCCGACCGTAGATCAGCAGGTCGTGCAGGCGATCGTTGAGAGTGGCAATGTGACGCAGTGTGCCCCAGTAGGTGAAGCCGGCCGCCTTGAAGAGCCCTTGACTTGGCTGATTTCCCTGATAAATATAGGCCACGACCGATTTAATTGGCAAGCCGGTTCGGATTTGCTGGTCAACGAAGGCCAAGAAACGGCGGCCGAGCCCCTGGTGCTGGGCCGCCTGACCGACGTAGATCGAGATCTCGGCGGAGAAGCGGTAAGCTGGATGAGGATAGAAGGGTTCCAGACCGCACCAGGCCACGACATTCCCGCCATCATCGGCCACCCAAAGCGGGTAGTCATCATTGAAGCTTGCCAGCCATTCCCGCCGACTTTCCGGCGTGATCAGCTCAACCTCATCATTGATTGGCAAGTCGACCGATTCGTTGAAGATTGCCACGATTTTGTTAAGGTCCGCAGGTTGGGCTCGCCGAAAGATAATTGCCATTTTTATCACTCTTTCATTTGTTAATTTTTTCGCCGGTGCCGGTACTTCCTTACCCTCTTCACTCCGCACTTGATGACCAGGTATAAGCAGCAAAGCAAGAGGAAGATAATTACCAGCGGAATCAGCTGCTTGAACTTTAAGGCAGAGATAGCATGGCCGCTATATGCGTAAAGGAAGGTTATTGGTAACGTTCCTAACGCCACGGTAGCCAGATAATAGCTCTTCTTGATTTTGAGCCGCAAAGATGCGTAGTTAGTGATCAAGTTAGGAATAATTGGGACTGCAAAGGCGGTTGCCAACCCCAGAATCGGGTACCGTTGGCGAAGCAGGTAGCGATAAACCCGATTTTCCCGGGTCTTAGTAGAAATCTTACTCTTGTCGATTGCTATTCTAACTAGGCAATTACCTAGGATATCGCCGCACCAGCTGATCAAAAGCCGAACAGCGGTCCGTAGCAAACCCCGGTAAAAATGCAGACAACCGAGTTAGGCGCCCCGGGAATCCCACAGAGGATCGCAATCAGGATCATAAGCAGCAAAACGTCTGTGATCCCGTGACTATGCACCAAGGTAAGCAGCTTGGCCTGGTTGGCGGGCGAAGGATTAAATAAGAGGACTAATTCGGTCCAATAAGTTTTGATAATCAATGCGGTCAAGGCGACGATAACCACTGTTTCGATGACCGTAAGTGCCTTTTTATTGATATGCATAAAACACCATTTTCTTTATTGCAGAAATAATTATTTTAATTTTAGCATTGACCGCCTAAAATGGGAATCCATTGGGTTGCATTATTATCTGTCGCCTTAATTGTGTAAGTGAAAAATTCGGTATGAAATATCCGCAGTGCGGCAAGGATAGCGATATAATAGAGGCATTAAGGCAATAAGATACTTGTTGAAGTGGGGTGGGTTGCTTGCAACGTTTGAAGAAGATCAGTAAGGTGCTGGGATATAGTATTGGAGGAGTTTGTGTTCTCCTCTTGCTCACCCAGGCCTTTTTGTTGCGGGGTACTCCGGGAAAAGCGATTGATCCTGCAGCGGGGCCCAAAGTAGTCCGCTACTCAAAGGTGCCAACCCTGCTGATTCCTGGCTGGGGCGGCAATACCGTTACCTATAATCACCTGATCAAGTATTATCAGAAGCGGAACATTGCTCAGAAGGTGATGACCGTCTGGGTTTCGCCGCATCATCATATCCGAGTCAGCGGCGATTGGCACGGTCAAAAGAACGCGTTGATTCAGGTACTCATCGACTGGAATTACAATGCCAGTTATCATCCCCAGGTGGGGCAGCTGCGCCAAGTCCTCATCTATCTCAATAAGCGCTACGGGATAAAGCAGACTAATATCGTCGCGCATTCCTACGGTGGAACAGAATTCATGCACGCCTACATGGGATCTAAGTACCTGCAGCGTGCAACAAGGTAGTCCTTCTGGGGGTCCCGGTTGAGGAAAAACTGAGTGACCACCTGCCGTACCACTACCCGCTGATTCATGATTCCAAGGACAAAAACTTTTACCGGCTCCGGACTCAGATGAAGGAGTGGCAGCTGAACTATCCTATTGAGATCTATAACCTGATGGGATCCAAGGATGGCAGCAAGCTGACCGATGGCGCAGTGCCTCATATTCAGTCCGAGATGCTGCGGGCACTGATCAAGTCGCACCCAACGATCACGTATCATCAGAAAATCTATCCTAATACGACCCATAGTCAATTGCACGATCGGCCATTAATTTTAAGGCAGATTGAACGAATCCTGTGGGGAAAGGAGTAATTGTAATGAAGAAAGAACATGGCCAGGTAACCGGCATTATCTGGCGGGGCCCTGATGACCTCGCTGCCTACCAGCAACTACGCGATTATGCTGAGCAGCACCATTTAACCGTATCGGCGGCTGCCAAGGAGCTGGTGGTACGCGCCCTGAATGATGCAAAATCCTGATAGGTAGCAATGAATAATAATTATTTTACTTCTGTGATGGTTCTTACTAAAATAAAGTTACCAACATTCGACGAAAGAAGGACGTCTTAAAATGAAAGAAATAATTGACCAATACTTCGATGGTGAACGGCCGCTGTTTGGTGAACATGATGCCAAGATTACCCGGACCACCTTTGGCGAAGGGGAGTCACCACTGAAGAATGCCCATGACCTGGAGCTGAATAAGGTGATTTTCCAATGGAAGTACCCGCTTTGGTATGATCAACACGTCAAGGTCAACGATTCCATCTGGGAGACCATGTCGCGTTCTGGGATCTGGTACACTAAGGACATCGAGATCAATGACAGTGCAATCCAGGCGCCGAAGCAGTTCCGCCGTTGCGACGATATTCGGCTTAACAACGTCCACTTTGGGGATGCCGAAGAGACCATGTGGTCCTGCAAGAACATCAAGATGAACAATGTCCAGGTCAACGGTGACTACTTCGGTATGAATAGTGAAAATATCTACGCTGACCACCTTAACATCATCGGCAACTACGCCTTCGATGGGGCCAAGAACGTGGAAATTCACAACTCCACGATGGTCACTAAGGACAACTTCTGGAATTGTGACAACGTGGTGGTTTATGACTCATTCCTGAATGGGGAATACCTGGCCTGGAACACCAACCACATCACCTTGATCAACTGTACGATCGAGAGTGACCAGGGCCTCTGCTACACCAAGAACTTGACCTTGAAGAACTGCCGCCTCCTGCACACCGACCTGGCCTTCGAGTACTGCGAGAACATTGATGCGGAGATCAACTCCGACATCATGAGTGTCAAGAACCCGATCAACGGGAAGATCAAAGCGCACCACATTGACGAGATTATCATGGATCCACACGAGATTGACCCAAGCAAGACGACGATCACCACGGACGATGACTCAGCTCAGCACATCAAGCAGCACTAGGAGGTAGACGTACAAAATGCAATACGATTTCGACACAATTCTAGATCGGAAACACACTAATTCCGAAAAGTGGGCGGTCAAGGACGGTGAATTGCCGATGACGACTGCCGACATGGACTTCAAGACAGCGCCAGAGATCATGGCTGCCATGAAGAAGAAGATCGACCAAGGTGCCTTTGGCTATGAGTACCCATCGCTGGAGTACTTCCAGGCCGTGGCAGAATGGTATGCGAAGGAACACCACGCGGCTGCTGAGACCGATTGGATGCGGTTCGCAACCGGGGTCATCCCGGCGATCACAGCCAGTGTCCACCACTTCAGTCATGAAGGGGATAATGTTCTCCTGATGGAGCCGGTCTACAACACCTTCTACAACTCCATCATCAACAGCGGCCGGCACGTCATCGCCAGCCAGCAGCTGTATGACCGTGACCAGCACACCTATCATGTTGACTGGTATGATCTGGAGGACAAGCTGGCCAACCCGCTGACCACCCTGATGATTCTCTGCAACCCGCACAACCCAACCGGCTATGTTTGGACAAAGGATGAGTTGACCCATATCCTGTCGCTGGCCAAGCGGCACGGGGTCATTGTGATCAGTGATGAAATTCACGGTGACCTGGTACTGGAGGGGCCCGACTATACACCGACCTTCTCACTGCCGACGGAAATTACCAGTAATCTGATCACCCTGGTTTCTACCAGTAAGACCTTCAACCTGGCAGCCCTGCACTCAGCTACCGGGATTGTCCCGAACCCAATCTTGCGGGAACGCTTCGATCGGGCCATCAACAAGTACGAGGTTGCTGAGCCTAATCTGCTAGCAATCCCCGGTGCTATTGCGGCCTACCAGCAAGGGGGCGACTGGCTCCACCAGCTGAAGCAGTACGTCCTGGGTAACAAACACTACATCGCTGACTTTATCAAGCAGCATCAGCCGGAAATGCACCTGGTACCTGGAACGGCAACCTACTTGCTCTGGATTGATACGAGTGAGATCACTGCGGACAGTCAAAAGCTGGCAGAGTTCATTCGGCAAGATAGTGGGCTGATTATCAACCCCGGAACGTACTACCACGGTAACGGTGCCGGCTTCATCCGGATCAACATTGCCTACCCACGCAAACAAATTGAGGACGCCATGCAGCGCCTGCTGAAGTCAGTTAAGGATTTCAAAAAGTAGTGAATAATAAAAGCGGCAGCCGATTACGGTTGCTGCTTTTTCATCGCGTCTAGTTTACATAATATCTTGAGTGAGAAACTGTTTACATTGATCAACAATCCGCTCGGCTGCGTGTCCATCCCCATATGGATTCCTAGCCTTCGCCATTTGCTGGTATTGTTGATCATCGTTCAGCAAGGTAAGCATTGCCGTTTTGACATCAACTGACTAACTTCAGCATTCCGGCTGCGGTTCCTAGAAGAACCAGGATCAGCATGGCTGTTGCCACGGTGGTTGAGTAATTTCCTGCCCACCACATTAAAACTGCAATTAAGGCCCCCATCAGAAAGAGGATGGTCAGGCCAAATTCAACTATATGTCGCCGTATCAATTTAGAAATCTCCTTTATCATATTTCGATTAACAGTTTAGGCTTTTGAAAAGTAAGCGTAATCAACAAGATTATATACTTTATCAGTCCTAAATGGCTTTACTAATTAAGTGGTAGATAATATTTTTGTTGCGAAATGGCTCACTTATTTGCTATGATAAAACACATAGCAAAGCATACATAGAGGAGATTATTATGAAGAGCAAGACCGTTTATTTCTGTGCCGGCTGGTTTACTGATAAGCAGAACAAGGCATACAAGCAGGCAATGCAGGCCATTGAGGATAACCCAACGATTGACGTTAAAAACTCATACATTCCGCTCCAGCACCAATACAAGGGCCTGCGAGTTGATGAACACCCTGAACTCCTGGAAGACCGGGAATGGGCAACTGCAACTTACAATGGCGACCGGGTTGGTGTCGAAACCTCAGACATGCTCCTGGCAGTCTACATCCCGGAAGAAGAGGATGTCGGCATGGGGGTTGAACTGGGGATGGCCCGGGCCCTCGGAAAGTACATCATGGTAGTGATTCCTGATGAAGATTACGGCAAGTCCATCAACCTGATGAGCTGGGGAATTGCGGACAACTTCATTAAGATGTCCGACCTGGCCAAGCATGACTTTAACAAGCCAAGCTACAACTTCTACGATGGTGCGGTATATTAATAAAATGTAAAAATGGAAGGTTTCTTAAGCTAAAAAGAAGCCTTCCATTTTTTATTTAAGATACAGCTATATTAGGATGCGCCCCCCGGGAATCGGACCCGGATCATGAGGACCGAAATCTCATGTGCTATCCTTTACACTAAGGGTGCTTTATGTACAATATTAATTATAGCGCGTACCTGCTGAAATGGTAATACAAATACATGGTAAAATGTTTCTTCCTATTATGTAGAAGGAGTTTGAAAATGGAAAAATGGCAATTTGTGGCAATCGATGTTGATGGGACCCTCTTAGATAATAATGACCATTATGATATACCGCGCTTTAACCGTGTTGTTAGTCAGTTAACTGCAAAGGGGATCCATTTCATTGTAGCAAGTGGTAATAGCCTGGATGCGCTTCGGGCCATTTTTGCTGATAGCTTAGTGAAAAACTATGTGGCCGAGAATGGGGGACGAATCATTTGTGGTGGTCATGAGAAATTCAGCCGGCCACATGATCGGGCGACGATTGCCCAGCTTTTGAAATGGGAACAGACTCTGCAGCCCCAGCCTGACCTATTTTCACTATCAGGAGCTAACCAAACATTCATCACTAGCCAGTTCAGGGATGTACCGGTTCCTTATTATCCTCACCACACTTATTTTCAAAATTTGGCAGAGGTCGATGAGCCAGTGTTTAATCTCAACCTCAACTGGTTTAGACAGCGGCCAGCCCTAGAGTGGATCATGCGCCAGGCAAGCCAAATTAATCGTCAGTTTCCGCAAGTGCATGCAACGTATAGCGGTGCCTTTGGAATTGATGTTCTTCCAGCCGGCGTCAACAAGGCCGTCAGTCTTGCAAGGCTCATTCACCAGCTTGGAGGTAACATGAACGAGCTGGTGGCGTTTGGTGATACCGCTAATGACCTGGAAATGATTCAGCAAGCTGGCTGTGGTTATGCGATGAAGAATGCAACCACTGACTTACTCGCGGTTGCTGATCGGGTTACCAGCCGTGATAATAATCATGACGGGTTACTATATGAGTTAGAGATGCTGTTTAACCTAAAGGATTGAATTGATGAGGACGATGGGAATTAACCATCGTCTTTTTTATGTCGCGGTAACTTCAGAGAAAATTATTAGATTTGAGGGCGATGTGACTTTAGCCCATCTCATTCTCAGATCTGGTTATCACGAAAAATATTATGTAAACTAAAATTATAAGAACTAAGTCAAACGATTAAATAAATACTATGTAGTGACTATCTTTGATTTGTTATCATGACAGATATTATTAGATTCAATTTTAAGAATAGAATTTATGGTCTTGAATACTATTAGATTAACCTATAGCACAAGCTAAAATCCCATTATTTAAGATTGCCTCTCAGACAACATGAAATAATTTTACACGGGTAGTTGATCATCTCAATTCGTCTCAGGGGAAAAATCAAAATTAGCCCAGATTTGCCCCAAATTGGCACCCAAAACAGGTGTTATTTCTTACAAATAACACTTCATGAATACCGTTATTATAGGAATCTGTAAATTAGATTTCATATGAAGTGTTATTTATTTTGAATATAGATAAATAACATTTATCAATTTTGCCTCTTTTTTAAGACTCTCAATTGATCAAAAAGCATAGGTAACCCGAATTTATCATATTAATCATCCGTTCAGATATTATGTAAACTTCATTGAATGAAAAATAGCGCCGTGCTCAAAACATGGCGCTATTGATTAACCCGATAATAATGACGAGGTGCGTTTGCAAATGGCGGAGTGTAGTGACCATAGATCCGGAGGTTGCCATCGCCGGCTGAACGGTCATCGCTATCGTTCTCATTCATATAGGTAGGAACGTAAACCCGTGAATGCTGATTAACCTGCATCGTACCCGTCTGATAGTCAAAATTGACTCCTGGTTCAACGTTATATAGGTAAACATTAAAATTCAGGGTACCATCCGTCGACAGGGCCTGCAGATTAATTCCCCGGGCCATCGTCTCATTACCGCGGAAAATCGGGGTAGCCTGATAAATTACGTGCTTGCCTTGCTCAATGGTATGACGAACCTGCGTTTCATAATATGTTTGCAGAATCTCGTTGGTAAAGTCGGTCTCAGTAAACAGGTTACGAGGATTGTCCTGATCGCCGAGAGTACCGGCCCTAAACTTGCCAGTGTGCTGATCAATGCCCCCGGTCAGGGAATAGGCAATCAGGTGGCCCCGGTTATAGACAAGGTTACCGTCGCTGTTGTTGTGCCAGCCGGTGGGTTGGAACACCTGAGCTGTCCGCAGACTGGTATTGGCGTGGTTACGGCTATTCAGAAAAGCAGTGTTGCTCCCGGAGGTCCGGTGGGCCCGATCGAGCTACTGGTAGATGACCTGGTCACCACGCCAGGCGTTCGGGTTGAGGGTCGACCGGCCGTGATTTACCAGGATAACCGGGTTGCTTCCGGAGTGGTATTCCAGCTGTGCCAACTGGCGGTATTGCTTCTGCGTAAGCCCGCCAATCTGGTTGGCAGGGTGGTGATCACGCTTGGCAAATTCCAGCCGTGTTTGTTGGGCGTTACGAAAGTCATGGTAGGCCGCCAACCCGCCACCAGCGGCTAAGCCAACGCTCAGCAAGATAATTATTCGACAAATTTTAGTATTCTTGGACAGCAGTGTCACCTCATTAAAAACTCAATGTACCTATTTTAGCAATGAATTCATAATCGTCAAGTTTACCTGCTTCTTGATGTGTTATCCTAGAATAAATAACACCTGAGGATGATCATAATGAGACAAATCGTTTTACCAATTAAGGATTCCAATGTCTTAAAGGAGGTCCAGGACACCCTGCTCCATAATTTTAAGGCGGGGCGGCGCAACTACACGATCTTTCAGGTCGGCAAGGCCACTTTGCTACGGGTCAGCGACGTGCTGCGCTTGAAGCAGACGGACGTTTTTGATGACTACGGCGCCATCCGCCAGCATGCTTTCATCAAGGATAAGAAGACCGGGAAGCCTAACACACTGTACCTGCGTCCCGTCATGAACGACCTGGCAATCTACCAGCAGTGGCTGAAACGCAACCGTTACGAGGGGAAGACGGAGTGGCTCTTTCCCTCAACTACCCGTCCGGACAAGCATATCGATGAACGACAATTCTACAACGTCATGCATCGGGTAGGGGACCTGCTGGACATCAACTACCTGGGGACCCACACAATGCGGAAGACTGGCGCTTACCGGGTCTACGTCCAGAGCAACTACAACATCGGACTGGTGATGCGGCTGCTCAACCATTCCAGTGAAGCAATGACACTGGCTTACCTGGGATTGGACCAGGTAAGTCGGGAACAGATGCTGGATAAAATCGACTTTGGTTAAAATTGTGGGGATCGTGTAAATTCCCACAATTTTTTAAAATATTTTATGTCAACCGGTTGACATAAGAAACAAAAACAAGTATTATTAAAAGCGTTGAAAGAGAAAAACTTCACAAACTTACTTAAGGAGATGGCTTTCGATGGCATTTAACAAGAGCCTCGCCGGATACTTTGACGATCTGGCACACGTTGGAATTCCAACTGATGATATGAACAAGACGATCGTTTTCTGGGAAAAGCTTGGTTTTAAGAAGCAGGGTCAATTTGACACTGACGATCAAGGACACCAAGTAACCTTCATGAAGGCTGGTCACCTGATGCTCGAAATCTGGGACAGCGATGGTGCCGTTCACCAGACCGGCGCAATCAACCACATTTCATTGAATGTGGAGGATGCGGACAACGCCTTCAAGGCTGCCAAGGCAGAAGGTTTCGCTGTCAAGGAAGATGAAGTTCAACACCTCGACTTCTGGAGCCACGGGATTAAGTTCTTCAACATCACTGGTCCCAACGATGAAACCATCGAATTTTGTGAGATTGTTAAGGATTGATTAGGAGGATTTTTTGATGAAAGCATTAGTTTTAACTGGATTAAAGCAGCTTGAAGTTCAAGACTACGACAAGCCAGAAGTTAAGCCCAACGAAGTATTGATTCACACCGCTTGGGCTGGTATCTGCGGTACTGACAAGGCCCTTTACGGTGGTCTGCCAGGTTCTGCGGACGCGGTTCCACCAATTGTCTTAGGTCACGAAAACTCCGGTGTTGTTACTGCGGTTGGTTCCGAAGTTGAGAACTTCAAGGTCGGCGACCGGGTAAGTGTTGACCCTAACATCTACTGCCACAAGTGCCAATACTGCCGTTCATCCCGTCCAGAACTGTGTGAACACCTTGATGCTGTTGGTGTTACCCGTGACGGTGGTTTTGAAGAATACTTCACTGCTCCTGAAGAAGTTGTTTACCACATTCCGGACAACGTTTCCTTGGAAGCTGCTGCCGTAATCGAACCAATCTCCTGTGCTGAACACGGGGTTGACTTGCTTGAAACCCACCCATACCAAAAGGCTTTGATCATTGGTGACGGTTTCGAAGGTCAACTGATCGCCCAAATTCTTAAGTCCCGTGGTGTCCACGAAGTTACCCTTGCCGGTTCCAACGACGACAAGCTTGAAAACAACAAGAAGCACTTTGGCTTCAAGACCATTAACAACGTTAAGCACCCCGAAGAAGTCAAGGCTGACTCCTACGATATCGTTGTTGAAGCTGTTGGTCTGCCACAAACCCAAGAACAAGCCGTTGAAGCTGCTTCCCGTGGTGGTCAAGTGCTGATGTTCGGTGTTGGTAACCCTGACTCAACCTTCAAGGTTAACACTTACAAGGTCTTCCAAAAGCAACTGAAGATCCAAGGTACTTTCATCAACCCTTACACCTTCGAAGACTCCATTGCCCTGTTGCAATCCGGTGCCGTTGATCCGCTGCCACTGATTTCCCATGTCTTAGACTTTGACCATGTTGAAGACTTCGTCAGTGGTAAGCTGAAGGGTGTTTCTAAGGCAATCGTTAAGGTTGCTGGCGAAGAAGCCTAACTAATAACCAATTCAATCAAAAAGTCTGTCCCGCCGATACGGGGCAGGCTTTTTTGTACCGGAAAATTTAGTTTATCAGTGAGCATTAAAAGTATTATTATTAAAAATAAAATTAAAAGGCGGGTTGTTTGATAATACACAAGCTAGGGTAAGACTCCCTTCAAAAGGGTGATTCTTGAAATGAGGTGAATTATGAGTAAGCCACATCAATTAAGTCGCCAGGCATCCCTGGTCTACGGGGCCATGCTCCTGCCGATTAATACCTTCTTGAAACTTTACCTGCGTGATCAGGAGCGCTATGAGGCGGCACACAAGTCACCAGGCAGGTTGCCAGACAACAGTGATCAGTCAAAGTAATAAAGAATTACATATTTTAAGAAAAAGTCAGCTTTTTTCCAAAATATCCTTGCCATTTGGGCTAATTCTTGATAAGATAGTTTCTGTTGTCAAGTGAAAATGTTTTGGAGGATTAGCTCAGTTGGGAGAGCGTCTGCCTTACAAGCAGAGGGTCACAGGTTCGAGCCCTGTATCCTCCA
>NZ_CANCWK010000014.1:0-40561 GCF_947381495.1 Limosilactobacillus galli
ACGCCCTAACGGGCGCTAAAGGGGCCTATCCATCCCATGACTAAAGTCACGGGATTTCCGGCCAAACATCATTAAATTGGCTCCATTAATTTAATTATCACGTTATTTGAGATAACTGGATAATATTATAATTTATTAACGTTGTTTGCAACAAGCATTTCGGAACTTTTTTCGTTAAGTAAGACATTTTGCCCTTAGAGTTTGACCCGCTGGTTGACCTCTTCCGCTCCCGGATCGATCTCAGCCAGGTGACTGCGGGTTCCCCACCAGTAGAAAAGCAGGGAGCAGACGATGATCACCACGAAGTCCCACGGGTACTTGATCCAGTTCCGGCCACCGAAGCCCTCGCTGCCCACATAGGACATGAGCGAGATGAAGACCAGGTAGCACAGCAGCCAGGCACTGCTCTTCAGCTGCGGGCCCCAGGCGGTGTGGTGGTAACGGGCCTCATAGTAAAGGTAGATTGGCAGGCCCAACGCAATTACCAGAATCACCTGAATCGTCGTCGGCCACATCGTCCAGTAAATAGCCAGGCTGGTCAGGACAAAGGCGACCGGCGCCAGCCATGACATGTAGGCGGGTGCAAACGGCCGCTTGAGGTCCGGCCGCATCTTCCTCAGGGCGATCACGGTCACCGGACCGGTCAGGTAGGCGATCAGGGTCGAACCAGTAATGACGGTTGCCAGCAAGCTCCAGTTCCGGAAGGTATTGACCAGAATGACAGCCAGAATGAAGTCGGTCACCATGGCAAAACGCGGAATCATGTACCGCCGGGCGAGCCGGCCCAGCCATTGCGGCAAGTGTTTGGTATAGGTCATTGCCGCCAGGGCCCGGGAAGCGGTGGCCACAAACGCCACCCCAGTTCCGAATGGCGAGACAAAGGCGTCCATGTAGAGCAGGATGGCCAGCCAGTTCATGCCGAGCAGGATGGCAATGTCGGCAAACGGTGAGGTGAAGTTGATCCCGTGCCAGCCGTCCTTGGCCAGCATTGCCGGATCAATAGCACCGATAAAGGCCACCTGCAGCATGATGTAGATTGCGGCGGTGATGATCATGGAGATCAGGACCCCGCGGACGATGTTCTTGTGCGGATTGACCATCTCACCACCCATGTTGATGATCGTCTGGAAGGCATCGTAGGACATGATGATCCCAGAAACTGCGGCGGCTTCAAAGATTGACCGACTCCCGTAAGGCATAAAGGTCCCAACGCTGTGACCAAAGTTGGCCGGGTGGAAACCGCTGATGATTAGCATCAGGATGGTCAGCGTTGGCAGGACAATCTTGAAGACCGAAATCAGGTTGGTAAACCGGGTCATCAGCTTAACGGACCAGAAGTTGATCAGGGTAAAGACCAGCATGAAGAGGACCACCACCCACATTCCGTTGGCCGTGATGTTGCCATCTTTCATGAAATGATGAGTCCAGTTGGCCCAGGACCACGGCCAGGAACTCATGTACTGAACCGAGGCCACCGCCTCCATCGGGACCAGGGTGATCAAGGAGATCCAGTTGGCCCAGGCGGCAATGAAGCCCAACAACTGCCCATGGCTGTACTGGGCATACCGGCTCATGCCCCCGCTCTCGGGAAACATTGCTCCCAGTTCAACATAGGTCAGGGCAATGCTGATGATGATCACGGCCCCGAGAATCCAGGAAATGATGGCGGCCGGACCGGCAACCTTTGCGGCGGTCCCGGCACCAAACAGCCAGCCGGAGCCGATCAAGGAGTTCAGCGCCAGCATGATTCCCGAAAAGAGACTTATCTTCTGTACTTTTAATTTATTCATCGTTACTCCCCTCTGCCAAGGTATTTTAAGTAATACATATTCTACTTTACCACATCGCAGTCGCCGCGCGTTGCTAAAATGATTGGCTGAAAATAATATTCCCCGGGAAATATTTCTCGCCACAAGGGCCAATAGCAAAAAGGGGCTGTGACATAAGTCCCCAAAAATAAGCGGAGTTAGATGAAATCTTCGGATTTCATTTAACTCCGTTTTCCTTTAAAATTAGTAAAGGAAGAAAACCATTCAGAATTTCTTTGGAAATTCCGCATGGTTCTTTTATTTCAAGGGACTTTTGTCACAGCCCTCAATAGCAAAAAAATAACCATGAAGGAAATTCCCTCATGGTTATTTTTTTACTTTAATATATCTCAGTTATTCAGCTGGGCAGATTACATCATGCCGCCCATGCCGGCGCCACCTTGTGGAGCAGCAGGAGCGTTGTTCTTGCTGTCATCTGGCTTGTCAGCAACAACTGCTTCAGTGGTGAGCAGCAGTGCTGATACAGAAGCGGCGTTTTGCAGAGCAGAACGGGTAACCTTGGTTGGGTCAACGATTCCGGCCTTAACCATGTCTTCGAACTTGCCGTCAGCTGCGTTGTAACCAATACCAGGCTTTTCGCTCTTCAATTGGTTAACAATGACGGAGCCTTCAACACCGGCGTTTTCAGCGATTTGACGTACAGGTGCTTCCAGGGCGTCCTTAACGATGTTAACACCAGTAGCTTCGTCGCCAGTAGCTTCAACGTCGTCCAGAGCAGGCAGAACGTTAACTAATGCCGTACCACCACCAGGAACGAATCCTTCTTGGACAGCAGCCCGGGTAGCGTTCAGGGCATCTTCAATCCGGTACTTCTTTTCCTTCATTTCAGTTTCGGTAGCAGCACCAACCCGAACAACGGCAACACCGCCAGAAAGCTTTGCCAGACGTTCTTGGAGCTTCTCCTTGTCAAAGTCAGAAGTTGCCTTGGAGATAGCTTGCTTGATTTGGTCAACCCGTTCAGCAATGGCTTCCTTAGCACCGGCACCGTCAACGATCGTGGTGGAGTCCTTCGTAACCGTTACCTTGTTAGCTTGACCAAGTTGTTCAACCGTAGCATCCTTCAGGTTCATGCCCAGGTCGTCAGAAATGACGGTACCACCAGTCAATACGGCGATGTCTTGGAGTTGAGCCTTACGACGGTCACCGAAGCCAGGGGCCTTAACAGCAACCACGTTGAAGGTACCACGAATCTTGTTCAGAACAAGGGTTGGCAGAGCTTCACCAGTGATGTCATCAGCGATGATCAACAGAGCCCGGCCTTCCTGAACAACACTTTGCAGCAATGGCAGAATGTCTTGGATGTTGCTGATCTTCTTGTCAGTGATCAGGATGTATGGGTTGTCGAGGTCGGCTTCCATCTTGTCGTTGTCAGTTACCATGTATTGTGACATGTAACCACGGTCAAAGCTCATCCCTTCAACAACGTCAACACTAGTGTCAACACCACGGGAGTCTTCCAAAGTGATAACCCCATCGTTGCCAACCTTTTCCATAGCGTCGGCGATCAGCTTACCAACTTCCTTGTTGTCAGCAGAAATGGAAGCAATTTGGGCAATGTCATCCTTGGTCTTAACGTCGTGTGACATCTTCTTCAATGCTTCAACAGCGGCCCGGGTAGCCTTGTCGATCCCACGACGGATACCAACGGGGTTAGCACCGGCAGTAACGTTCTTCATCCCGGCGTTAACAATTGCTTGCGTCAAAACAGTGGCAGTCGTCGTACCGTCACCGGCAATGTCGTTGGTCTTGGAAGCAACTTCGGAAACCAGCTTAGCACCCATGTTTTCAAAGTGGTTTTCCAATTCAATGCTCTTAGCAATCGTAACCCCATCGTTAGTGATGGTTGGGTTGCCGTAGCTTTGTTCAAGGACAACGTTGCGACCCTTAGGACCCATCGTCGTCTTAACAGTGTCAGCTAACTTGTCAACACCACGGAGCATTTCGTTCCGTGCATCTTCAGAAAACTTAATTTCCTTTGCCATTTATTGTCACCTCATTAAATGAAAGTAATGATTTTTAACGTTTGATTTCTTAATTGGTTAAGCTTAGTCGATTACCGCAACTAAGTCCTTTTCGTGGACAACCAGGTACTTTTCACCGTTGTATTCCACTTCGTTGCCGGCGTACTTGTCAAAGAGTACCCGGTCACCTTCCTTAACAGCTGGAGTAAGCTTTTGTCCGTTGTCTAAGGTCCGTCCTTCACCAACAGCAATAACCTTTCCAGTAGTTGGCTTTTCCTTCACATTGGAAGCAAGGACAATCCCACCAACCGTCTTTTCTTCTTCAGTCTCAGCCTTAAGAACAACGCGATCTCCTAATGGTTTTAACACGTTAATCCCTCCATCTTGTTAAAATTAGTTTGTCATTTTAGCACTCAGTGTTCCTAAGTGCTAACCACATTTATTACTATAACATCTTTTTACTGAATTGCAACAAGAAAGTTTGACCAACTTTGACTATTTTTTATTCTTCATTTATTTAAAACGAAAACGAGCCGAAAAGGCATGCGTCTTTCTGGCTCATTTATCATTACTTATTATCTTCTGAGTAGTTCTTGATGAAGTAGATCAAGGTCTGCAGTTCGTTTGTCAGATCAATGTTTTGGACCTGAACATCCTTCGGCACGGACAGCCGCACGGGCGTGAAGTTCAGGATCCCCTTCACACCAGCCTCCACCAGCTGGTCGGTGACCTTCTGGGCCTTGTCACCTGGCACCGTCAGGATAACGACATCGATCTGCTGCTCCTTGAGCTGGGTCGTCATCTCTTCAGCTGGATAGATCGGGATACCGCTTTTGACCGTATTGGCGAATTCCGGCTTCGTGTCGAAGGCCGCACTGATCCGCAGGTTAGTGTCCTGGTGGAAGTTGTAGTTCAAAAGGGCGCTCCCCAGACTACCGACACCGACGAGGGCCACGCTGACCAGGGAGTCCTGGTGCAGGATTCCCTTGAAGAACTTCAAGAGGTTGGCAACATCGTAACCGTAACCCCGCTTCCCTAGTTCACCGAAGTAAGAGAAGTCCCGCCGAATAGTGGCGGAGTCGACCTGGACGGCTTCAGATAATTCCGTGGATGAAACCCGCTGCTTGTTGGCGCTCAGCAGCACCGTCAGGTAACGGTAATAGATTGGCAACCGCCGGGCAGTAGCGCGTGGAATCTTTTTGCTTAGCATACATATTCCTCCTAATATTACTTTAACAATTGCTTGTTTTAACGCTCACGCTTATTATTGAGCAAATTATTAATTTCAATTTTTCAATGCTTGTGAAGTTCACATTACAATATATTCTAGCAACTTTACCTGTTTTTGTGAACCAATATACAATAAAAATCTCATTTTTTATAATTTAACCAAAATCTGCTAAAATGGAAAATGATTTAACAACAATTATCAATGAGGTTTCGTTTATGATACTTTTACAAACCAATGACGTCATGCGCCGTTTTGGGGCTGACGTCTTATTTCACAATATTGATCTCCAGATCCAGGACCACGGACGGACGGCCCTCGTCGGTCGGAACGGGGCCGGGAAGACGACCCTACTGAAGATGATCGCTGGGATCACCCAGCCGGATGAGGGAACCATCAGCAAGGTCAAGGACCTGACCATCGGCTACCTGGCCCAGGATCAGGGGCTTGATAGTCAAAATAACATCTGGGCAGAGCTCGACCTGGTCTTTGCGCCCCTCCACGAGATGGAGAAGGAAATCCACCAGTTAGAGGACCAGCTCGGCGACCTTGATTCAGATAGCGACCAGTACCAGCAAATGCTTAACAAGTATGACCGGCTCCAGGATGAATATAAGAAGCAAGGCGGCTTTGAATACGAATCCCGGATGCGGGGAATCCTGCACGGCTTCGGCTTTGGTGAGGAATACTACGACACCCCCGTCGATGCCCTCTCCGGTGGTCAGAAAACTAAGCTGGCGCTCGCCAAGATCCTTCTGCAGGAACCCAACCTCTTGATCCTAGACGAACCGACCAACCACCTCGACATGAACGTCCTGGCCTGGCTCGAAGACTACCTCAAGAGTTACCGGGGCGCCCTGCTCGTTGTCTCCCACGACCGTTACTTCCTCGACCACGTCGTCAAGGATGTCTATGACCTCGACAACCGGACCCTGACCCACTACACAGGCAACTACACCCAGTTCGTTGCCCACAAGCAGGAACGGCTCAAGGCCGAATGGAAGCACTACGACCAGCAACAGAAGAAGATCGCCAAGCTGGAAGACTTTGTCAACCGTAACATCGTCCGGGCCTCGACGACCAAACGTGCCCAAGCCCGGCGCAAGCAGCTGGAGAAGATGGACCGACTGGAGCGGCCCGAAACCGATGACCGGTCCATCCACTTCCAGTTCCACAGTGACAAGGATAGTGGGACCGAGGTGCTCGACGTGGAAAATGCCAAGGTCGGCTATGACGAACAGGTTCTGGCCGGTCCCCTCTCCTTTACCGTCCGCAAGCCCCAACGGATCGGGATCATCGGACCCAACGGGATTGGGAAGTCGACTCTGCTGAAGTCCCTGCTCCACCAGATTCCCCTGGTCAGTGGGACCGTCAAGTTCGGGGCTAACCTCGAGATCGGTTACTACGATCAGGAGCAGCAACAGCTCCACCCTGAAAAGACCGTCCTCGATGAAGTGTGGGATGACCACCCCGAGGTTCCCGAAAAGGACATCCGGTCCCTGCTCGGCAGTTTCCTCTTCGTCGGCGATGACGTCTACAAGCCCGTTCACGACCTCTCTGGTGGTGAAAAAGCCCGGCTGGAATTAACCAAGCTTTCCTTCAAGCCGATCAACTTCCTGATCTTGGATGAACCGACCAACCACCTTGACATTGACAGCCGGGAAGTCCTGGAAAATGCCATCAACGAGTTCACGGGCACGGTCCTCTTCGTTTCACACGACCGTTACTTCATCAACCAGGTGGCTACCGACGTCCTCGATATGCATAAGGATGGAATTACCCACTACGAAGGAAATTACGATGACTTCCTTGCCGAGCAGACAAAACGCCAGTCCAGCATCCCAAGTGATAATACGGACAAGCAGGCAACGCCTTCGACCGGTAAGCAATCTTACCAGCAGAGCAAAGAACAGCAGAAGGCCCGGCGGAAGCTCCAGCGGCAGGTTGACAAGCTGGAACAGGAGATGAGTGAGCTGGAGGACCAGCAGACCCAGCTCCAGGAAAAGATGAGTCAGCCGGAGATCGCTACCGACATTGGTAAGCTCACCGACCTGCAAAAGGACCTTGATGCTACCAAAGATAAGGCCGAAGAAGTCGAGCTCGCCTGGACTGAGGCTGCTGAAAAGCTTGAGGAATTTGACCAGCAGAACTAACCCGACTGGTGCTTGACAAACAATTCACCGTGAAGTTAAACTTAAGGTATGGTCATAGTAGGTCAGTTCAGAGAACGGGGTCACCGGCTGCAAGCCCCGCCGTAAGACCGAATCCAAGCCAGTTTAACCTAACATCTAAATATAATTGATAAAAAGAGTAAAGCACGTCTTTAAACGAGAATGGTAACGCCGTAACGGGTGTCTCGATTAAAGACGTGCTTTTGTTTAAGGAGGGATCTGCGTTATGGCAGCAAAGAAACAACGAATTGTCGTCAAGGTCGGGACCAGTAGTCTGATCCTCCCCAACGGGCAAACCAACCTGCACGCAATCGATAGGTTGGCATTTACCCTAGCCACGCTTAACCACCAAGGCTACGAGATGGTGCTCGTTTCATCCGGGGCCATGGGGGTCGGCCTGGCGAGTTTAGGGTTGAAGAAACGGCCGAGTGAGATTGCCAAGCAACAGGCACTGGCAGCCATCGGGCAGACCGAACTGATGCGGATCTACTCCCAGCGCTTTCTCGACTACCAGACCAAGGTCGGCCAGCTCCTCTTAACCCGGGACGTCCTGCACTTCCCGGTCAGCCGTCAGCACGTTCTCAACACCATCACCACCCTACTGGCAGATGGCGTTGTCCCGATCATTAACGAAAACGACCCCGTCTCGGTTGACGAATTAGACCACCACACCACCTTCAGTGACAACGATGAGCTATCCGCCCTGGTGGCTACCCGGATCCACGCTGACCTGCTCGTGGTCCTCTCCGACATCGACGCCTTCTATGATAAGGACCCCCACAAGTTCCCGGATGCCCAGCCGATTCGCCGGGTTGCCGAAATGACCCCTGAATTAGAGGCCGCCGCCAGCGGGTCCAGTACCCGTTTCGGTACCGGGGGAATGGTCACCAAGCTCCACGCCGCCACCACGGTGATGAAGGCCCATCAGAAGATGATCCTCTGCAACGGTGCCGACCCCAAGATCATCTTCCGGATCATTAACGGTGAGGAAGTTGGTACCCAGTTTGGTAAGTAATATATAAGGAGGAAACACTATGAATGAAGCATTAATCAAGATCGGTCAACGGGCCCAAACTGCTGCGGACCAGGTTGCCCTACTCGACACCACCACTAAGAATCAGGCGCTGGTCGCCATGGCCGACGCCTTAGAAGCTCACCAGAAAGACATTGTCAACGCCAACAAGGCAGACCTCGCGAATGCGGTGGACATGCCAAAGAAATTCACTGACCGCCTGATGGTCGATCAACAACGAATCACCGACATGGCCAACGGGCTGCGGGCCATTGCTAACCTGGCCGACCCGACCGCCCGGATCGACCGGGGCTGGATCAACGCCGACAGGCTTCAGATCCTGCAACGACGGGTTCCGTTGGGCGTCATCGGCATCATCTTCGAAGCCCGGCCAAACGTCACCGTCGATGCCACTGGCCTGACCTTCAAGAGTGGCAATGCGGTGATCCTCCGCGGGGGGAAGGAAGCCATTCGAACCAACACCACGCTTGCCGACGTCCTGCGGTCCGCACTAGAGGAGCAAGGGCTACCGGCCGATGCCGTTCAACTAATCAGGGACACCAGTCATGAGCTCGCCCAGGAGATGATGAACCTCACGGACTACATCGACGTCCTCATCCCCCGAGGTGGCCAGGGCCTCATCCAACGGGTTGTCAAGACGGCCACCGTCCCGGTAATCGAGACCGGGGCCGGCAATTGCCACGTCTATATTGACAAGGATGCCGACCTCAAGATGGCTACCGACATCACCGTCAACGCCAAGGTCCAGCGGCCGTCCGTCTGCAACGCGGCCGAAAAGCTCCTGATTCATCAGGACGTGGCGGCCAAGTACCTGCCAACCATTGCCCAGGCTCTAATCGATCACGGCGTTCAGCTCCGGGGAGATGACCGGGCCCGAGCAATCGTGCCGCAGATTCAGGCCGCAACCACGGAAGATTGGGATACCGAGTACAACGACCTGATCATGGCGGTCAGGGTGGTTGACTCCCTCGATGATGCCATCCACCACATCAACCATCACAGTACTCACCACTCTGAGGTCATCATCACCGATAACATTGAGCGCGGCCGGGCCTTCCAGCAACGGATCAATTCCGCCTGCGTCTACGTCAACGCCTCCACCCGGTTTACCGATGGCGGGATCTTCGGCTTCGGCGCCGAGATCGGCATCAGCACGCAAAAGCTGCACGCCCGCGGACCGATGGGACTCGATCAGTTGACAACAATTAAGTACGAGATCACCGGTAACGGTCAGGTCCGTCACTAGGATTTATAAACAAGGAGGAAACTAATATGAAAATTACAGTTGTAGGTGTCGGCAGCATGGGCGGCGCTATCATTAAGGGACTTGCTAGCAGCAGTGCTGATGAGGTCAGCGGCCTTAACCCCACCAATCCCCGGGTCAGCAGGCTGGCGGACTACCTCCACTTCAAGCTGTTCAACACGGCTAGTGAGGTCGTTGAATATCAGCCAGATGTTGTAATCCTGACCACCCCGGCCAACATCACCGTGGCGGTTGCCAAGGAACTCGACGGGCTGCAACCGAATACGATCATCATCTCGGCAGCCGCCGGGGTTCGGCAATGCGAGCTCAAGGCGGTCCTACCAAATAATCCGGTGGTGACAATAATTCCCAACACCCCGGTTGCCGTCAACGATGGGACGATTGGCCTGGCCCTCCCCGCCGATGTTACGGGCGCTACCAGAGACAACATCATTTACGTTCTCAACCAGCTTGGCGACATCATCACGGTCAGTGAAGACCAGCTTGACATTGTGGGCGTCATTGGCGGTTGTGGTCCCGCCTTTGTTGATATCTTCATGGATGCCATGAGTGACGCGGCCGTCAAGCACGGTCTCGACCGCCAGACCGCTTACCAACTGATTGCTAGCATGGTCAAGGGAACCGGGGCCCTGGCTTACGACACCGAGAAGAGTCCATCTGCCCTTCGTGACGAGGTAACCTCCCCGGCTGGCACGACGATCAAGGGAGTCGAAGCCCTGGAGAAGCACGGTTTCCGCTTTGGCGTAATCGATGCAGTAAACAAAGCCAACGGCGAAGACTAAATCATATTAAATTATATACCAGAAAGGGTAGCGACACTGTGTTGCTACCCTTTCTTTAACCTATTATGACTTTCTTTACCACCGTAATCGTTAACCCCATGTTATAATTTAAACAGTAAGTAAGCGGATTCAAAATCATTAAGGAGAAGGAAGATGAGAAGAAAAAATCACCGCCGCCGTTGGGGATGGTGGCTAATCGGTACTCTGGCCGTCCTCACCCTGGTCTTGGGAACATGGGGTGTCATGCGATCAAGCACCAACAGTGAAGACGTGGCCGAACCAAAGACCGCCGCTCCCAAGAAAGCCAAGAAGAAAACTACCGATAAGAAAGATAAAAGGAGCGCCGACCGTGCCGAAAAGGCGAATACCAAGTCTGCGGATCCCGGTACGTCGCCAGCAACCAATACCCAAGGGAACCCGGGGACCCCTGCTGATAGTACTGACAATCCGTCAACTGGTTCTATCACCACGACCACTCCTGATCAGGGGACAACGAACGGCAACACTGAGAACCAGGCCGATAATGATTTGTCCTACGATGACCCTGCCAGCACGGCCACCGGAACCACGGTGGGCGCCGAGCTCAATTACCTGGTGGCCAACAAGCTGGCCGGCCAGTACACGGAATACCAGGACGTTGCTGCCTTCAACAGCGGCCTCGCCAGCGTTCAGGCGCGCAATAATCAGCTGATGGCCCAATCAACGACGTGGGCCGACCGCAACCTGGCCACCAAGATCAACGGGACCATTGAGCGGATGCGGGCCGATCCGGAAAATACAAAGAAGCCGTCATGAAATCACCCTATGAAGTGAACCCATGACGGCTTTTTAAGTATCAATTAATTATTCGACTTCCATCCGCTTGAACATCAGGCTCGGTACCGCGTTAAGGTCCCAGCCGCCCCGATCGCCATTCTGGTAGTCAATGTAACCGGCGGCGCCGATCATGGCGGCATTGTCACCACACAACTTCAGTGGCGCCTGAAGCATCCCCACTTCTGGATGGTACTTGGTCATATCGTGGTCCAACCGGGTCCGCAGGCCGTGGTTGGCGGCAACCCCACCAGCCAGAATCAGTTGCTTAACTGGGTAACGATCCAGGGCCCGCATTGTCTTCTCCGCCAGGACGTCAACAACGCTCTGTTGGAAGCTGGCTGCCAGGTCATACTTGTCCAGCTTCTCCCCCCGCTGGTCGGCATTGTGAACAGTGTTGATGAAGGCACTCTTCAGCCCACTAAAACTGAAGTCGTAGTTGGCCTCCTTCTCCATGGCGCGGGGGAACTTAAAGGTATCGTGACCCTTCGCTGCCCACTCGTCGATCGTCTTACCAGCCGGGTAGTTGACCCCTAAAACTCGACCGATCTTGTCGTAGGCTTCACCAGCCGCGTCGTCCCGGGTCTCACCGATGATTTCATACTCGTGTTCCTTTGGCATGTAGACCAACTCGGTGTGGCCGCCGGAAACCAACAGGGCCATCTGCGGATACATGAACTCGCCGACGTAGCGGGCCGCGTACAGGTGGCCCGCCATATGGTTGACCGGAACCAGTGGTAAGTGATGGGCCCAGGCGATGACCTTGGCTGCGGTTACCCCAACTAGTAGGGAACCGACAAGGCCTGGGCCGTAGGTGACGGCCACGGCCGCGATGTCATCATAACCAACCCCGGATTCATCCAGGGCCTGGTCCACACACCGGGTAATCCATTCAATGTGGTGCCGACTGGCCACTTCGGGGACGACCCCACCAAAACGCTGGTGGCTGTCAATCTGGGTGGCCACCACGTTGCTAAGGATCTTGGTGCCGTTTTCGACCACGGCCACACTGGTTTCATCACAACTGGTTTCAAACGCTAAAATGAGCGTACGTTCTGCCATAACTATTTCTGCTCTCCTTTATTTAATAGGTCCGCCGCCATGTCGATTGCATCCTCGTGATTATCGAGGTAGTAGCGGTGTTTTATCTCCCGTTCCCGGAAGCCAAGATGTTCATATAATTTTCGGGCCACCAGGTTATGGACCCGGACCTCCAGACTGACCGACCGCAACTGGGTATGACGGGCATAATTAAGGGCGGTACTAATCAGATAGGTGCCAATCCCCTTCTTCTGATAGCCGGGGGTGATCCCAATATTGGTAATATGCAGGTCGAGCTGGTACCAATCGACGGCCATCCCGATAAAGCCGACAACCTGACCATCATCGACGATCACCAGGTAGAGACGGTCGTGGGGCCGCCGCAGTTCAATCTGAAAGGCCGCATAGCTCCATGGTGCGTCACCATAGATGGCCCGCTCAATGTCTACCATTGCCTTGATGTCCTGCTCTGTTGCCATCCGCACCACATATTGGTGGCGCTTGATCATCACGACACGGCGCGCAAAATCAAGCAGCGGCCACTTGCGGCCATTGATGTTGATCCGGCACCAACTCTTAAACTTCTCGAACATAGTTCTTTCTGGTAACTCCGGGGTGCAGCTTCTGCCAGTTGGCTTCCGCCTCGGTAATCCGCAGATAGTGCGGTACGAATGGGTCAATTTCCTTGACCGCTGGCCGCTTTTCACCCGCCAAGGCCAGCTGATAAGTCGAAGGAATCCCATAGGCCCGTGGTGCCAAAGTAACATTGTCCGGTAACTTTTCAAACTGGTCGGCAATCTTCTTCGTCATGTGACCAACCAAAACCACGGGTTGCTCGATCTTTGCCAGCTGGGTAAGGAGGTCCTTCATCGCCAGGTGTTGGTCAGCGATCTGGTTCTTCAGCTGACCATCCTGCCACTGGTAGGCACCGGCGAAAACGTTCCCCCGCCGGGCATCGAAAAGTGGCACAATGATAGCCGTCGTTGTCGGCAGGACGTTGTAGGCTACCACTTCCAAGCTCGATACCCCGACCAGGTCGATGCCCAGTGTATCAGCCAGGACTTTAGCCGTCGTTGCCGCAATCCGAATTCCCGTGTACGAACCCGGTCCCTGGGCCACTACAACCCGGTCAAGGTCACTCGGTTGCCACTTAACCAGCTGACAGAGCCGGTCGATCGTTGGCATCAGGTAGATACTGTGGTTCCGCACCATGTTAAGCGTGGTCGTTGCCAGTAGCTGGTCATCTTCGACCAGGGCCACACTCATTGGGTGGTTCGATGTATCAATTGCTAATACTTTCATTCTTTCGTCCATCCTTTCAAATCACACCTAACATCTTATCACAACCGGCACCATTAGTCCCAGTACCAGGACTTATTGGTCCAGATCCTGGACATTCAACAGCTGTCCCAAGGCCTGGTAGTCAATTGGTCCATCCTGGTTAAAACCCGCAACCAATTTATCCTGGTGTCGTGGGAAGTTGAGATACTGGTGGTGCTGCAATGCCAGTAACTGCAAGAAGACCTTGGTGCTGCGTCCGTTTCCCTCGCGGAAGGGGTGGTACTCGTTAATGTTGTCCAACAGTTCGGCATAGGCACTGGCGGCAATCTGGTCGTTTTGATTGGCATTATCCAGCAGACTATTAATCCAACTGGCGGCCTCCCGGAAGGTTTGAAAGTCCTGGAAGAAGTGGTTTCCCTTGGTCAGGTTGTAGTCACGCACCTCTCCCGCCCACTCATAGACCTCATCGAATAGGAAGCGGTGGACCCGATTGAGCTGGTCAATCTCCCGAATCTTGGGCAACTCATTGGCATGCCGCAAGAGGGCAATCGCATTCTCGTTGACGATTTGAAACTCCCGCCGCGCCAGGTCAGTGGCGTCGGTAATCCCCAACTTATTTTTGAGGGTGCCATTTGGGTAGTTAAAACGGTCAGCTAGTTCTTGATCAGTCATCAGAATTCCTCCTTAAATTTCTGGTTACCGTGACTATTGGGATCCTTGGCCTTGGCAATTGCCTGCTGGACATCGGCAACGGTCGGCTGCCAGCCCTCATAGACGTTAAAAAGCATTGCATCCCGAACACAGCGGTAAAGCTGGCGGTCGGAAACAGCGACCCCCATGGTCGTTTGCCGTTGATTATCAAAGTTAAACTGCATATTAATCTCCCCCAATTTTAAAACACTCTCAATTATAAGCGCATCTACAAGCAATAAAAAACCTACCAGCTAATAATATCAGCACGGTAGGTTTTCCAATTTATTATTCGTATTAACTAGTCGCGGTCATCATAGCCCTTTGGGTGGGTTGAGTGCCACTTCCAGGCCGTGGCGATGATGTCATGAACGTCATCGTACTTTGGCTTCCAGCCCAGGATCGTCCGCGCCTTATCACTAGCGGCAACCAGTGAGTCAGGGTCCCCAGGACGGCGTGGTGCCATCTTGGCCGGAATTGGCTTGCCAGTAACTTCCCGAGCAGCTTCCAGCATCTGCTTGTTGGAGAAGCCAGTTGAGGAACCAAGGTTGAAGGCGTTGGACTTGTTGCCGGCTTCCAGGTACTTGATGGCCAGGATGTGGGCATCGGCCAGGTCCATGACATGAACGTAGTCACGAACGTTAGTACCATCTGGGGTGTTGTAGTCGTCACCGAAGATGCTCAATTCCTTACGCTTGCCTTGGGCAACTTGCAGGATGATTGGTACCAGGTGGGTTTCTGGACCGTGGTCTTCACCGATCGTGCCGTCAGGAGCAGCCCCGGCAACGTTGAAGTAACGCAGCGCTACGAACTTGATGCCGTAAGCCTTATCCGCCCAGGCCATCATCTTTTCCATCATCAGCTTGCTCAGGCCGTATGGGTTGATTGGGTTTTGCGGATCAGTTTCCTTGATTGGCATGTGTTCAGGAACACCATAAGTAGCGGCGGTTGAACTGAAGACGATGTACTTGATGTTGTGGTCACGCATGGCCTCCAAGAGGGTGATCATACCACCAGTGTTGTTGTCAAAGTACTTGAGCGGCTTGCTCATTGATTCTGGAACAATTGAGAAGGCCGCAAAGTGAACAACGGCAGTGATGTCTTCATTATCGAAGACCTTGTCCAAGAACTTCCGGTCCCGGATGTCCCCTTCATAGAATTTTGCTTTAGGGTTAATTGCGTCCCGGTGACCCGTTGAAAGGTTATCGGCAACGACCACGTCTTCACCGTGTTCAATTAAATCCTTAACCATGTGTGAACCGATGTATCCGGCACCACCAGCAACTAAAATTGCCATACCAAATTCCTCCTTGTGTCAACTAGCTAAGCACATAATCGGCTTATCTGATTTATCCTTCAATTGGCATTGTAGCACAGTTTACCCACCAGGGCGAGTAAATTTTAGTAAAAATTACGTAAAATTGTAATCGCTTTATTTACCGCCTTTTCCCGGGGTCAGGTCAGGCAGGTCCTTGGCATGTTCGAGGTACTTGACCAGGACCCCCTCCCGCAGGCCGCTGTTGCTGAAGCAGACCTCGTCGATGGCCAGCTGACGCATCAAGGCTAAGAGCGGCAGGAGCCCGCCAATCACTACATCGGCCCGTTCCTTCATGACGCCCCGGATTTTGGCCCGGGTCGCCTGGTCGACCTCCAGGAGCTGGTGCATGATCGCAAAGGCGGTTTCTGAACGCAGCGTCAGCCCTTGGACCGGCGCGGCCTTGCCGTCAACCGCATTCCGCCAGCGGTAGATCTTGGCCAGGGCTCGGTTACTCCCGCCGAGGGCAATGATCTTGGTCCGCCGGAACCGATTCAGCCAGCGCTGGTGGGACAGGACCTCGTCGACCTCCACCATGGCATCAAACAGGTCGGCCGCGTTCACCCGGTCGCCCAGGTGGTAACGCTGGGACAGGGTTACGGAGCCGAAGGGAATGCTGACGGTTTCCTCGGCTGCCCCGTCTTCAACGGCAATCAGCTCCATGCTGGCCCCACCGGTGTCAATAATGATTCCCCGCTTCAGGGGCAGGGCATTGGTAACCCCGACATAGTCCAGGTAGGCCTCCTGCTCACCGGAGATTACCTGAATATCGAAGCCGCTGGCCGCCTTGGCCCGCTTCAAGAAGTCCTGCTGGTTCTTGGCCTGGCGAACCGCGGCCGTAGCCACCGCCACGACCTTCTTGTCCTGGTACTGGTCGCAGATCTGACGAAAGTCACGCAGGGCTTCCAGGGTCCGCTCAATCGGTTCCGCTTTCAGAATCTTCTCCGACCCCATCTGCGAGGACAGCCGGACGTAGCGCTTCTCGTAGTGCTTGGTCACCGCCTGGCCGTCCTTTTGCAGCTCACTGATCTTGAGACGGATCGAATTGGATCCCAGATCAATCACCACGAGGTACTTATTCATCGGCATCACCTTTTTCATTATTGAGGTGCAGGGATGGAACGTGCTTAGACAGGGTCTCAAAGACCGAAGTAAAGTGCCGCTGGTTCTTGTGCTGGTGGAGTTCCTGTTTGTTCATCTTCTCCGCTTCTTCCACGAAGTATTCCTGGGAGTTGAACGGTGCCGCGTCTCCACGGTCGATCCGCTCGTAGTGGTCGCCTTCCAGGATCCGGGCCTTAGTGTTGTCCTTCCACATGATGTTGAAGATCTGAATAGCCCGGGCTTTGGTATCAGCCTGCTTGACTGGGTAGAGCTCCTCGACCCGCCGGTTAAGATTCCGGGTCATCATGTCGGCACTGGCCAGGTAGATCTCTTCATTCCCGTTGCTCTTAAAGTAGTAGATCCGGGAGTGCTCCAGGAAACGACCGACGATCGAGTGCACCTCGATGTTGTCGTGCAGCTCCAGCAGGTCGTTACGCAGGCAGGTAATCCCCCGCACGAGCAGCTGGATCTTGACCCCATTGGCGGCCGCGTCGTACAGCCGGGCAATGATCTGCTTGTCAGACAGGGAATTCATCTTCATCCGAATCAGGGCTGAGCCGCCGCTCTTGGCAACCTCAATCTGCTCATCAATCTTCTTGTTGATGAACTCCCGGATACCATCTGGAGAAACCCGCAACTGGTGGAAGTACGGCGGTCGGGCGAACCCAGACAGCATGTTGAAGAGGTTCGTCATGTCAATGCCGAGCTCATGGTCGCAGGTGAAGAGCCCCATGTCGGTGTAGAAGTGGGCCGTGACATCGTTGTAGTTCCCGGTTCCCAGGTGCATGTAGCGGCGCAGGCCGTCTTCGTCCCGCCGGATGACCAGGGCCACCTTACAGTGGGTCTTCAGGCCAACCAGTCCGTAGATAACGTGGCAGCCCATCCGTTCGAGCCGTTGAGCCCAGCGGACGTTGTTCTGCTCATCGAACCGGGCCTTGACTTCGACCAAGACCGTGACCTGCTTGCCGCGCTGGGCCGCCATCCCCAGATACTTGATGATCGGCGAATTGCCGGAAACCCGGTAGAGGGTCATCTTGATCGCCAGGACTTCTGGATCCAGAGCTGCCTGATGGATGAAGTTGACCACGGCGTCGAAGTTATCGTACGGGTGCTGGACCAGGTAGTCCTTCTTCCGGATCGACTGAAAGATGTTGTGGTCCATGTCCAGGGCCGGGTTGAGGTACGGCTTGAACGGCTTGTAACGCAGGTCGTCGTGACCATCGACCATTCCCGAGAGCTTCTTCAAGAAGGTCAGGTCGACCGGCCCGTCCACCCGGTAGAGGGAACGCTCGGTGACGTGGAGGTTATCGATCAGCTGGTCCTCCAGCCAGGGGTCGATGTCGTGCTCAACCTCGAGCCGCATCACCTGCCCGTGTTCACGTTCCCGGAGCTGGTGCTTGACTGCCCGCAAGAGGTCGGAGGTATCTTCCTCGGCCACATCGAGGTCCATGTCCCGCATTACCCGGTAGGTCGCCGTCTTGATGATCTGGTAGCCAGGGAACAGCAGGGACAGGAACTCCTTGATCAGGTCATCGATCAGGATGAAGTTGTTCTCACCCGGCAGCCGGACCAGGCGCTTGTAGATCTCCGGTACCCGGACCGTGGCGAACTTGATGTCAGCTTCCTTGGAATCATCGTGCGGCTCGTTCTGGTGCCGTTCGACTTCCTGGTCCCCTTCCAGGATCTCCTTGGTCTTCATCGACATCGCACGCTGAGCGGGGTCCCGCCGCAGCTGTACGGCAATGTTTAAGGAGTTGTTGGAGATAAACGGGAACGGCCGGGAACTGTCATCGGCCATCGGGGTCAGGACCGGCATCAGTTCATCGTTGAAGTACCGGCGGATGAACTCGTACTGTTTGTCGTCGAGGTCCTTGACGTGAAGGATGTTGATCCCCTGCTTGGCCAGTTCGGGGATGATCTGCTGGTTGTAGACCGTGTAGCGTTCCTCAACCATCCGGTGTTCCTTGGCGTTGACTGCATCCAACTGTTCCTGGGGAGTCAGTCCCGAGGCGTCCGTCGTGGTAACGTTGGCCGCGGCCAGCTTATGCAGCGAAGCCACCCGGACCATGAAGAATTCGTCAACGTTACTCTGGGTGATTCCCAAGAAGTTGGCCCGTTCCAGCAACGGGTTATTGACATCCGTTGCTTCGCCGAGGACCCGGCCGTTGAAGTCAATCCAGCTGAGCTCCCGGTTCACATAATTTTCTGGTTTGTAAAAATCCTTATACATAATTAGTGTCCGCCCCTTTCAATCAATACTGGCTTAACGCCGAATACATAGTTAAACAACTGTGACTTCTTACTGAAGGACCACTTCTCCAAAACGAGGTCATCATTGGCGGTGGCCTTGATCTTCAAGAGATTATCATTAGTCAGCTTGAGCTTGATAGCCGAAATCTTCTGCTGACGTGAATCATCCAGGGAATCAACCAGCCGCAAGATCGCTGCCAGCTTGGCCACCACCAGCTGAATGTCGTCATCCATGTGCCGGTAGTGCTCCTGGGTTGCCGATGGGCTCTCCGCACTGTGGTAACGGGCTACCTCGGCAATGATCTGATTATCGGCATCGGAAAGGCCGATCAGCGGGTTGGACTCCAGAATGTAGGCCGAGTGCCGGTAGTGGCTCTCCTGATTGATGAAGTTCCCAATGTCGTCCACCTTGCTGGCGATCTCCAGCAGCAGCCGGGCATGGTTGTCCAGCCGGTGGAGGGGTCGCAGCTGGTCAAAGAACTGGCAGGCAAACTTCGTCACGAAGTCCTTGTGGGCCGCATCGACGCCATAACGCTGGGCGATGTCGTCCGCTGACGTCCGGATCATCGTGTTGATCTGGCTCTGGGCCTGGCTGTCCGCAAAGCCGTTGACCAGCCCGTCCATCATTGAGATGTCGGTTACGTAGATGTTCAGCGGGTGAACCAGGTAAGCCGTCCGGGCAATAATCAGGTAGTTTGGCATAAGCAGCCGCCGTTCCTGCTCGTTGGTAACACTCTGGGCCCAGGGATGCTGGTCATAAATTTCCGGTCCCATTTCCCGGTTGGCCTGTTTCAGCGGCTCCAGCGGGACCTTGGCCAGGTGCTCGCCCTGCTTGATGTAATGATTGCTCAGGACCGGGGCGTTTTGGATCAGCAGGACGGTCTTCTTCTTCCGCTTGAGTTCGGGCGCAATGTACTCCAGCTTGCTGCTGATGTAGTCCTGGATGATTTCCTGCGGGTTCGTGGTTGTCTGCCGCAGCCGCTGAACCAGCCGGCTGATCTTGACCCCACCGAGGTCGATCTCCCACTGTTTCTCGAAGTTGCCGTGGTGGAAGAAAGCCAGGGTCATCGAATCCAGCCCCAAGGTCAACAGGTACAGGCAGTGCTTGCTCAGGGTCTTGAACTCTGCCAGGTGGGTCACAACACAGCCCATCGTCTTGGCCATCAGCTGGTTGTTGTTCAGCCACTGAATCTTCAGTCCGGTCCGGACCTCCAGCTGGTCGGCAACGTAGCGAGCATCAATCGGCGCCAGGTCCTCGATGGCCCCGTAGAAGTGCACGTCAGTAACCTGGTAGTCCTTCAGCTGCTGCTTGAAGCCCTCCAGGTTATTAACAATCGTTCCCATGTTCTGAGCATAATTAGCGATCTTCCCATCACCGAGCGCCAGGACACCAGAGCGGACATCATTGATCACCCGACCCTTGGGCAGCTCAATTATTCGCAGGCTGACTTGATCAGGCTCCAAATAGATCACTGCAGTCAATGAATTTTTCACACTAACCACTCCTCTTCTTCATAAAATGTTTACTCTATTTATAATTATAAGACATTTCGCTTAGCGCCCAATGGATAAATGCCGTTAATTTTATAAAAAAGGAGTGTAATGGACGATTTATGGTTCTACAATTTTAAGTACTGATAGATTTAACATCAGTACTTATTTTGGTTTAAATTTAAAATAAAAAACGAAAGATGGCTTGACCCCCGTCTTCGTTTAAGAAAGGACCATCTTTCATGGATCATTCTATCAAAACTGCTCTTGGAATTAAAGACGTTCATCTCGAACTTGATACCAATACCAAAGAAGACCCAATTACCGACCACGGCGACTATATCGTGGTCCATCTTATTCAATCCTACCCTATGCATTGTCCTCACTGCGGTCATTTAATGTACAAGAATGGTTTTAGAATCGTTAACTATCATGGGGCAGACCTTCACTACAAGCCAACTATTTGGTCGATTAAAAAGCAGAAATATCTCTATCCGGCTACACCTCAGTGCCCACAAACAGTGACGAAACTAGCTCCGGTCAAGGATGTCCAATATCGTCACCACATTGCCACGAGTATTAAGCAACGGATTATGATGCAGCTAGCTAAGAATGAATCTCAAACTGATATCGCCGATGATTTCTCCGTTTCGGACTGGACTGTCAGACGTGTAATTAATCATCTTGATCATGTCTTTAAACCTAACTATCATTGGCTTCCCCGTCACATTGCCTTTGATGACTTTCGCTCTGGCCGCTTTGCGCCCAGTGGAATGAGTATGATCCTCGTAAATATTGAGAACCATCGAACCCCTTGGCATCATTCTTTCACGCCGGAGTAGTTTTCTTCGTAACTACTTCCTGCGTTATAGTCATAACGCTCGTTTAGCGGTTCAAACCGTCACGGTGGATCTTTATACTCCTTATCGCCATTTTATTCAGGAAATGTTTCCACGTGCCCTAATTATCGCGGACCACTTTCATGTCGTGGCCCAGGCTTATCGTGCCCTAAACCAAACTAGAATCAAGGTGATGAACCGTGCCGGAAAAGGTACTAGACGTTGGCGCACTCTTAAGCATTTTGGGAAGCTGCTTCTAACCCCAAGTGCGCTTCTTCAATACGACAATTTCTGGGCTTGTCGTAATTTTGGTTATGCCCAACTAACTGTTATTGAGGTCATTCACCGGTTATTAGATTTCGATGATGAGCTTAAGCAGGCCTATCAATATTATCAAAGCCTTATTCTAGCAGTTAATCATCGTAGTAAGTCAGCCTTCAACCAACTATTAGCCATCAAATGGACTGTGCTTCCCCAAGCATTCCAAAAGGTTCAACGCACTCTGCGAACCCACCACTAAGAAATCATTACCAGTTTTAAATATGACCATTATACAAATGGTCCCGTTGAAGGTACGAATAACAAGATTAAAGTTATTAAACGGACTGCCTATGACTTTCGCAATTTCTTCTACTTCCGCGTTCGTATCCTAATTGCCCTGCCTAATTCCTATATTGCCATTAATTGGCATAATAAAACAGCTCATGCCCAAAGTCAGGTAAGAGCTGCTTAGAAATCATTCAATTTTTCTTTTCAGTACTTCTTGACAAAGAACCTGAATAGTAGTGAGGTGTTTCTCTTTAATCGCGTTAGGCCTATACGCCGTGCCAACCGATCTCAGCCGTGGCACAGACCTGACCGCTCACCAGAAGCGCATGCCGACTGGATAGGCCGCCCGTGTCCTCCACCAGCTGATATTGGCTGGTGACCGTGGCGCCTTCACGAACCTCGTGCTGGTACCTGATCACGAGGCTAACGGGACGATGGGTCCGCAAGAATTCCCCGCCCAGCGGATCCAGCAGCCAATCCAGGTAGCGGGCATTATTGACGTGGTGGTTGACGTCAATGTCGAAGTACCGCACCTGGTACTCCTTGCTGGCCGGATCATCACTGGTAATCGTCGCCGGATTGGCCAGGCGCGGCAGGCGTTTTTGTTCCGGCGAATCAAACGGTTCGATCAGCTGCTTGGGGATCGACATCAATCGCCGCTTTTCCAGGTTCATGAACACGAAGGTGGCCCGCAGGTGAAGGTAGCGTTTCTCATGACTGGCATCCGTCATCCAGAACTCCCGCAAGGCAAAGAAACGGTTGTACGCCAGGGCCCGGGTTCCCAGGATGACCTGGTCGCCAAAGGTCGGCTGGTCGGCCGCCACTTCCCCGTCATATTCGGTGATTACCCACGCGCCGCCGGTCTGCTGGATCGTCGCCGTGTCCATCCCCAGTGAGATGCAGTGGGCATCCGACACCATCGTCATCATACTCAGCATCATGCTCATGGTGGGGTGGCCGGTGTCGTCACATTCATAATATGTCAGCTGGTACGGCATCTCATATGCCTGTTTCTCTTGCTTGAGCTCCATCTGCTGTCTCCTATAGGTTATGGTACTGCTTGTACAAATCTTGACGTTTGAAGTGATTGCGCTTGGCCACCAGCTTGATCGCCGCGTTGGTCGAAAGGCCGCCGACAATCTCACGGTCCACCTGTTCGGTCAGGGAAAGATCCTGGGCATCATCATGCTCTGCGGCCGCTGGGTCCGGATTTCCGGCAACCAGAACCACAAACTCTCCCCGGGCCTGGTGGTCATCAAACCAGTCCCGCAATTCGCCCAGGCGGCCCCGGCTGAATTCTTCGTAACGCTTCGTCAGTTCCCGGGCCAGGACGGCGGGACGATCATCGCCAAAGACCTCGGCCATCGTCGCCAGGGTCTTCTTCAACCGGTGCGGGGCCTCGTAGAAGATCATTGTCTCCGCCCGGTTTTGCAGCTCTTCAAGCGCCGTTACCTGCTGCTGGTGCTTTCGTTCCAAGAAACCATAGAAGTAGAAGGGCTGGGGAACCAGTCCCGAGGCGATCAGCGCGGTCAGTCCTGCATTGGCCCCGGGCAATGGAATTACCGGAATCCCGGCCTGAACCGCCGCGGCGACCAGTTCCTTCCCCGGGTCGGAAATAGAGGGCATCCCCGCGTCGCTGCACTGGGCAATATCCATTCCGGCTTGCAGCTTCTCCAGCAGCTCAGGGATCCGCTGCTCAGTGTTGTGCTCATGAAAGCTGATCTGACGGGTATCGATCTCAAAATGGTTCAGAAGCTGCTGGGTGTGGCGCGTATCCTCGGCCGCGATCAGGTCAACATCACGGAGGGTCTTGATCGCCCGAAAGGTCATGTCATCGAGGTTGCCAATCGGGGTCGGCACCAGGTAGAGGTGGCCTGTCTCCTGATTATTAAAACTGCTAATCTGTTGCATCTCTTCACCTACTTTGCTTTGTCCGGATCATGACCGAAGATGACGTCTGTACAGAAGGCACAGGACTCCCCTGGGGCCAGCCGCTTGCCGAAGTATTCGCTGCAAACGTGAAAGCCCTGCTGGTAGAGCTCCTTGAGGTTCTGCCGCGAACCCGACAGCTTCGATTCGCCATTCTTGTCCTTCATCTTCTTGATTACCCGCCGCAAGTGGTCATTTTCAATGGACAGCTCAGCATTCTGCTCCAGCAGTTCCGTCACCTGGTTTTGCAACTGCTCCATGTTGTCAACCAGGTCGCGGGTTTGCTTGGTCACCTGGGCAAAGCGGTCATAAATATTTTCGTTTGCTTGTTTCTCACTCATTTATTCTGCCCCCACTGCATGCAATGTCTGCACAATTCGAATGGTCAGCTGTTCGACAATATTCTGAAAGTTGATGTTCTGGCCAAGCAGGTGCCGGATCTCCAGGGTCAGCTGACTAACTGCCAGCAGCTGCTCCATCGAATATTGACCGGCCAGAGCTTGCATCTGTCCCTGCTCGCTGACGAAGTGCAGCCGAGCAGGATCCGTGACCCCGTTGGCAACCAGGAGGGCGTCGCGCCAGATCAGGGTGATCAGGTCAAGCAGAACCTGCTGCTTGCCGCGATCGGTAGCCAGCTTGACCAGCTTGGTCTGGACCTCGACAAAGGCCAGCATGTTCCCCTGGCTGACGTTGTTGAACCACTGACAGACACCGGTGATTGCCTGCTTGAACCAGTCATCGGCGCACCAGTCTTGGACCTCCTGAACAGAATCGGTGAGACCGACTGCCACGTTGCCCAGCCCCTTGGGAACATCCGCCTGGGCCAGCTGCTCCAGCAATTTTACCCGGTTGAGCGGCTGCATCTCAATGACCTGCGTCCGTGACCGAATTGTCGGCAGGACGGCACTCTTATTGGTGGTCAACATCAGGATGTAGACCCCCGGCCCCGGTTCCTCGATAAACTTCAGCAGGCTGTTTGCTGCCCCCGTGGTCATCTTGTCAGCGTCCTGGATGATGAAGAACTTCTGGCTCCCCTCCATGGCGCTCTTGGTAAACTCGGCCTTCAGGTGGCGAATCTCATCCACCTTGATCTGCCGTCCCTGCGCGGAGGCCGTCACAATATCCGGGTGGTTGCCGGACAGAATCCGCTGACACTCTGCACAGGTCAGGTCCGGTTCCCCATTCTGCGGGTGCAGGCAGAAGAGACGGAGGGCCAGCCAACGGGCAATTTCCAGCTTGCCGGATCCGGTGGGCCCGACGAGCAGGTAGGCATGGGCCAATTCATGGTTATTAAGGATTCGCTTCAGCCGTTCAATAATCTGCGGCTGAAGCTCCTCAGCTCGTTCTCGTGCTTCCTCTGCCAAATTAATCCCCCGCTTGCTTAGAACTTGATAAAGTCGTCAACGGGCAGGACAAAGACCGTCGCCCCGCCGACCTTGACGTTGACTGGAAAGGCTGAACCGCCCTCGACATCCATATGCATCTGAGAAGTAATGTATTGCTCACGCGACTTGGCATTCTTCTTGATGACATCCAAAACGTCCTGAACCCGTTCGTCCTGGATCCCAATCAGAAAGGTAGCGTTCCCTTCGCGCAAGAAGCCTCCGGTAGTGGAGAGCTGGGTCACCTGAATATTGGCAGCCGTAAATGCCTTCCGCAGGCGGCTGCTGTCTTTTACTTGAACAATGGCCACAATCATCTTCATTATAATCACCTCTGCAATTAGTTAAAAAGTTCTGGATAACGGGCGTTGATTACCTGCTTGACGTCGGCCACCACTTTGGCGAGCGGCTGGCTGGCATCCACCAGCTTGATCCGGTCCGGATGGGCCTGCTGCAGGCGCAAAAAGGAGTGACGAACCAGGTGGTGGAAGGCCAGCTTCTCCTTATCCAGGCGGTTGACCTGGTCAGACCGGTGCTCAGCAATCCGCCGCAAGCCCACTTCTGATGGCACATCCAGGTAAACAGTCAGTTCTGGGAGAAGGCCATCGATGGCAAACCGATTCAGCTGCCAGATTTCCTGCTCACCCAGATGCCGGCCCGCCCCCTGATAGGCAATCGAACTATCGACGTAGCGGTCACACAGGATCACCTTGTCCTCCTGCAATGCCGGCAGGATTTCTGAAACAATGTGCTGGCGACGGGCCGCAGCGAACAGGAGAGCCTCCGTCCGGGCATCCATGTCGGTGTTATCGGCATTAAAGAGCACGCGGCGAATCTGCTCCGAAATGTGGTTACCGCCAGGTTCGCGCGTATACATCACCCGGTCGGCTCCAAATTGCTCCTCCAGGTCTGCCTTGATCTGGCGCATCACGCTTGTCTTGCCGGCGCCATCGGGTCCCTCAAAAGAGATAAACTTTCCACTCATTCTTCGTTTCCTTTCTATTGGCTGACAATGCCCTGGTTGAGTTGGCCGTGAACGTGATAGCGGCGGGCAATCCGGTACAGGTACAGGTACTTCTGCTCTTGCAGGTGGGCCCGATCCTGAAGCTCGCTGCTGACGTTGGCCTCATAGACCGCCCGCTCGGTCTCCCGAGCGTGGTCCCAGCTGGCCTTGGTTTCGTAAATTGTCGCCAGGAGCCGCTGGTTGCGTTTCTTTTCTACCTCATGTTTTGGCTGCCGTCTGAATAACATCTTCTACATCTCCGTTCGTCCTTGCACCGCCTTGAACAGGGTCATCTCGTCGGCATAGTCGATATCAGCACCCACTGACAGACCGTGCGCCAGGCGGGTAACCTTGATGCCCGCCGGCTTGATCAGCTTGGCCAGGTAGCCGGCCGTCAGTTCCCCGTCCGAGGAAGCGTTGGTGGCGATGATGACTTCCTTGACCTCATCGCTCTTCTGCAGACGTTTCAGGAGGCTGGTAATGTTAATATCCTCGGGACCAGTCCCGGCAACGGGGGAAATAACCCCCTGCAGGACGTGGTAGAGCCCGTGGTACTCGTGCATCCGTTCCATGGCCATGATGTCCTGGGACTGTTCAACCACCAGGATCTTGGAGCGGTCTCGGGTCTTGTCCCGGCAGATCGGGCAAGGATCGTCCTCGGTGATGTTGCCGCAGATGCTGCAGCTGTGCAGGTCCCGCTTAGCCGACAGGAGGGACTTGGCGAAGTTGGTCACGTCGTCTTCTTCCATCCCAAGAGTATAGAAGGCCAGCCGGGTCGCCGTCTTCTGCCCGATTCCCGGCAGCTTGGTGTAGCTTTCGATCAGCTTGGCAAGTGGTTCTGGGTACTGCATTACATCCCCATCCCCCGGGTGTACTTGCCGAGGGTCTGCTGCGTTGCCTCGTTGACCTTGGTCATGCCGTCATTGATGGCAGCCACAACCAGGTCCTGGAGCATGTCGATGTCGTCAGGGTCAACGGCTTCCTTATTGATCTTCAGGTCCACCAGCTTGTTGTCGCCGGTGAAGGTTGCCGTCACCATGTCATCGGGGGCCTTGCCGACGAATTCCTGCTTGGCAAGTTCTTCGTGCTCGGCCATCATTTTCTTTTGCATTGCCTTGGCCTGCTTCATCATCTGTTGCATATTCATTCCACGCATCATTTTTCTATCCATCCTTTACATTTAATTATCTTCTATTTTAACAATATCATCGCCAAAAAGCTGCTTGGCTGCCGTGACGGGGTCCTGACTGTCTGTCGACTGGTCTGCCGGTGAAACTACATTCCCCTCATCATCTTCGACCGGCGGTTCCTCAGGCAGGGGCGGTTCGGCCAGGGCCGGAGATGTTGGCGCCGTGGCTGCCTTATCCTGCGGTGCCGGGGCCGCCGTTTGATGCGGCTGCGGTTGCGTCGATGCCGGTGAAGACGAGGCAGCGTGCTTCCGGTGACCAAGGCCGTGCTCCTTAATGTAGTTCTTCCTGATTTGCGGCCACTTGTCCTGCGGTACAAAGACCACCTTGTAATCGCTGCCCATCAGCTGTTGCAGGGCACTCTCCATCGCCGTGATCAGGTTGTCGTCCGTCGTGGCCTCCTGGAAGAGGAAAGCGTAGTTAAAGGCGACAATCACCCCGGTGGCACTCGCCGCCACCGGTTTGGAGACGTGGAGCAGCGAACGCTGGGGAACTGTCAGATGATTAAGCATATCTCCCCACAGGTTCTGGAGGTTGACCAGGTCTTTCCTAGTAGCTGCCCCGAGGACCGGGTAGATCTGCCCCAGGTTGACCTGGACCTTCCGCTGTTTGACCCGCGGCTGGGCCGGCTTCTTGGCTGGGCCGGCACCATTGGCCCGCAGTTGCTGAACCGTCTGCTGCAACTGCTGAATCTCCTGCTGCAACTGTTTGATCGTCGTGTTGGCGGCCAGGTTCGGCTGCGCTGCTTGGGCCGGAGCCGGCTGCGGGGCCGCCGCAGTCCCCCCATCCTTGATCTGGCAGAGTTTAACTGTCAAGACCTCCAGGTAGACATCCGGGTGGGTAGTAAACCGCATCTCCTCTTGAATGTCATTGAGTTCGTCGATCATCTGGTAGAGGCTGGCAGCTGAAACCGCCGCACTGAGTTCTTTGAAATCCTCGTCCTTGAGGCCAGTAGCGGCCACGCTGATCAGGTCCGGTGATTCCTGGTAGAGAAGGACATCGCGGATAAAGGAAATCAGGTCTTCAATGAAGCGTTGACCATCCTTCCCCTCGGCCAGGATATCCTTCATCGTATCAAGGGCCTGGGCGCTCTCGTGGTGGGCCAGCTCCAAGAAGTACTTCTTCAGCAGCTGCTTGGTCACGCTGCCGGTCACCAGGAGGGCGTCGTCAAGCTTGACCTCGTTGTCACTGAAGGAAAGAACCTGATCCAGGATACTTAAGGCATCCCGCATTCCCCCCTCGGCAGCGTTGGCAATCACCCAGAGGGCCTTCTCCTCGTAGTCGACATTCTTCTGGTCCAGGATGTACTTCATCCGGTCAAAGGCGTCCTGGGCACTGATGCGGTGAAAGTCAAAGCGCTGAACCCGCGAGATGATCGTCAGCGGGATCTTGTGCGGCTCAGTCGTCGCCAGAATAAAGATGACGTTTGCCGGCGGTTCCTCCAGGGTCTTCAGCAGGGCGTTGAAAGCCCCGGTCGAGAGCATGTGAACTTCGTCGATGATGTAGACCTTGTAGTCAGCCTGGGTCGGCGCATACTTGGCCTTATCCCGAATATCTCTGATCTCTTCGACCCCGTTGTTGGAGGCCGCATCGATTTCAATCACATCGTTAAGCTGTCCCTTGGTGATCGCTTGACAGATCTCACACTGGTTGCAGGGCTCGCCATCCTTGGAATGGTGACAGTTGACCGCCTTGGCAAAAATCTTAGCGGCCGAGGTCTTCCCCGTTCCCCGGGGGCCTGCAAAGAGGTAGGCGTGACTGATCTGATTAGTAATGATTGCGTTCTTTAAGGTCTGGGTAACAATCTGTTGGCCGACCAGCTCGTCAAAGCGCTGGGGCCGCCAAACCCGGTATAAAGCCTGATAACTCACGCTAACCTTCCTTTCTGATAACAAAGTGCTAGTAAATATTATACAAGTTTTCCCCAGCAATTTGTTACCAATTTGTTTGGCAATTTATAATTAAAGAGGCCCACAACGAGAAAAATCTCGCTATGGACCTTGAGTTGATTATCAATAAAACTTAGAGCACAAGCTGCTTCATACTTAGTGCTGCTTCCTTCCGGACCTGACACGGTTCGTAAGTGCAACCTTGCTCTAAGGCCTTGCGGCAATATTTATAGTACACTACTTCGCCGTGAAATGCTAGTCCTTTGACCGACGTTTTTTACGGGCCAGCTTTTTCTTCTTCCGAATTGCCCGGAAGAAATCCTTCAGCATTTGGCTGCACTCCGCTCCCAGCAGGCCGCTTTCGACATTGACCTGGTGGTTCAGTCGCTGATCACTCAATAAGTGATAAAGGCTGTCCACGGCCCCGGCCTTGGGGTCCTTAGCACCGTAGTAGACATTTTTGATCCGGGCATTGACGATGGCCCCGCTGCACATGATGCACGGTTCCAGGGTGACGTAGAGGTCGCAGTCCTCCAGCCGCCAGCTGCCCAGGTTCGTGCACGCCTCCATGATCGCCAGGATCTCCGCATGGTAGGTCACGTCCTGGAACTGCTCGCGCATATTGTGCCCCCGGCCGATGATCTGCCCATCGTGAACCACCACGGCGCCAATCGGGACCTCCCCTAAGATCTCTGCCTGGTGGGCTTCCGCGATGGCCGCCCGCATGTACTTTTCATGAGTTTTCTCTGTCATAAAATTTCTCCATAAAATCAAAACACTTTTCGCTATTTCCAGTGTATAATAGTTAATTGAGTTTTACCTAGTGATCACCTGATCACCCAAAAAGTTTCACAAAGTTAATCGCCGTCATCATTACCATATATCGTGTTTCACTAATTTGTGTGACACAATATATGGTATTTTTAATTGATTTTTCCATTTTTCCCGCTATACTAGAAAGCATCAGCAAACGATAACTTTAGTAAGGGGAGATTATCATGGTAACCGTCTTTTCTAAGCATAATTGCATCCAATGCAAGATGACCAAGAAGTTCTTAACGCAACACAAGATTGACTTTGTTGAATACAACATTGACGAACAGCCCGAATACGTCGCTAAGCTGAAGGCCGAGGGTTTCATGGCCACTCCGGTTGTGAAGCTTCCTAACGGTAACGCATTTTCCGGCTTCCGTCCAGACCGTCTTCAACAATTAGCATAGTCGTTGAAAGCTACTAACCAGCCAGGCAGAAAAGCGCGATTCGCCCCCTTCTTCCTGGCTTATTTATTGTCACCAACAGCAATTAGAAAGCGAGCACACCAACATGGCATTATCTGACATTGACCTGACAAAAGTTCGTTACTTCGATCTTAACAATGAGGTGAACATCCCCCGCAACGGGCAGATTCAACTCGATAAGGATAAAGAAGCCCTGACAGACTTCATCGAGCACAACGTTAAGCCCAACACCAAGCGTTTTTCTTCATTAAAGGAGCGGTTCACCTGGCTGGAGGATCACGACTACATCGAACGCGGCTTCATGGATAAGTATAGCCTGAAGTTTATTGAGAAAATGTACGACTACCTCAAGACGCAAAACTTCCACTTCCACTCTTTCATGGCCGCCTACAAGTTCTACGCCCAATATGCCCTGCGGACCAACGACAAGGAATACTACCTGGAGAACTACATTGACCGGGTCGCCATGAACGCCCTCTACCTGGCTGACAGCGACCAGGACCTGGCCATGGACCTGGCTGATGAGATCATTCATCAGCGCTACCAGCCCGCAACACCAACCTTTTTGAACGTGGGCCGCAAGCGCCGGGGCGAGTTCATCTCCTGCTTTGCCATCCAGACGACTGATGACATGAACACCATCGGCCGGACGATTAACTCCGCTCTTCAGCTCTCCAAGATTGGCGGCGGGGTCGGCATTAACCTCTCCAACCTCCGGGAAGCCGGGTCCCCAATCAAGAAGATCAAGGGGGCTGCCAGCGGGGTTGTCCCGGTCATGAAGCTCCTCGAAGATAGCTTCTCCTATTCTAACCAATTAGGCCAGCGGCAAGGGGCCGGCGTGGTCTACCTGAGCGTCTTCCACCCCGACATCATCGAATTCCTGGGGGCCAAGAAGGAAAACGCCGACGAAAAGATTCGCCTAAAGACCCTCTCCCTAGGGGTCACCGTTCCGGACAAGTTCTATGAGCTGGTCGAAGCCAACAAGGATATGTACCTCTTCAGTCCCTACGACGTTGAACGCGTCTATGGCGTGCCGTTCTCCTACGTGGACATCACGAAGGAATACGACAACATGGTCGCCAACGACGAGATCCACAAGAAGAAGCTCAACGCCCGTGACCTGGAAGATGAGATCAGCAAGCTCCAGCAGGAATCCGGCTACCCATACATCATCAACATCGACACGGTCAACCGCGCCAACCCGATTGACGGTAAGATCGTCATGAGCAACCTCTGCTCCGAAATCGCCCAGGTGCAGGTGCCATCCCGGGTCAACGATGACCAGACTTACACCAAGCTGGGTCAGGACATCAGCTGTAACCTCGGTTCGACCAACATCGCCAACATGATGGACAGCCCCGACTTTGGCAGGTCTGTCCGGGCCATGGTCCGCGGCTTGACCCGGATCAGCGACGTTGAGCAGATCGACACCGTTCCAACCATTAAGCACGGTAACGACCTCACCCATTCCATCGGTCTGGGGGCCATGGGATTGCACGGCTACCTGGCCAAGAACCACATTCAATACGGCAGTCCGGTGGCCATCGAATTTACCGGGGTCTACTTCATGCTGCTGAACTACTGGTCTTTGGTCACCTCCAACGAAATCGCCAAGGAGCGGGGCGAGTCCTTTCATGATTTCGACAAGAGTGCCTACGCCGACGGTTCCTACTTCGATAAGTACGTCAACAAGGACTGGCGGCCGCAATCCGATGTCGTCAAGGACCTCTTTAACGGGATCTTCCTCCCTGGTCCGGATGACTGGAAGAAGCTCCGCGATCAAGTCATGAAAGACGGCCTCTACAACGCCTACCGCCTAGCCGTGGCTCCGAACGGTTCGACGGCCTACATCAACGACTCGACAGCCAGCCTGACCCCCATCGTCAACCGGATCGAGGAACGGCAAGAAAAGATGATTGGGAAGATCTACTACCCGGCACCGTACCTGTCCAACGACACCATGCCGTACTACAAGTCCGCCTACGACATGGACATGCGCAAGGTCATCGACACGTACGCTGCCGCCCAGCAGCACGTTGACCAATCCATGTCCCTGACCCTCTTCATGCGGTCCACCATCCCAGATGGTCTCTACGACTGGAAGGCCGGCCGGACTAACAAGATGACGACCCGGGACCTCAACCTCCTGCGGCACTACGCCTACAAGAAGGGAATCAAGTCGATCTACTACATCCGGACCTTTACCGATGACAACGACGAGATTGGTGCCAACCAGTGCGAAAGCTGTGTCATTTGATTCGCTACCGGGCACTTGTTAAACTTAAGAACGCTAGTACGATACTTGTTGAATTACGATAAAGGAGTCCCATACATATAATGAAGTTTGAAGAAAAATTTAAGCCGCTAGAGAGTTACAAGGCGATCAATTGGAACGAGGTTTCCGACATGATCGACAAGGCAACCTGGGAAAAGCTGACCGAGCAATTCTGGTTGGACACCCGGATTCCTGTTTCCAACGACCTTGACGACTGGCGGGAACTCGACGATGATCACCGTTGGACCGTCAGTCATGTCTTCGGGGGCTTAACCCTCCTGGACACCGTTCAATCCGAGGCCGGCATGACCGCCTTGAAGCAAGATGTCAAGACCCAGCATGAGACCGCCGTCTTGAACAACATCCAATTCATGGAATCGGTCCACGCTAAGAGTTACTCCACCATTTTCTCCACTCTGAACACCCCTGACGAGATTGAGGAAATCTTCAAGTGGTCAGACTCTGAGGAGTACCTGCAAAACAAGGCGACACGGATCGCCAACATGTACCTTGACCCTGAAGAAGACCCATTGAAGAAGAAGGTCGCCAACGTCTTCTTGGAAACCTTCCTCTTCTACTCCGGCTTCTACACCCCACTCTACTACCTGGGGCACAATAAGCTGAATAACGTGGCTGAAATCATCAAGCTGATCCTCCGTGACGAATCCGTCCACGGTACCTACATTGGCTACAAGTTCCAGGTAGGGATGCATGACCGGACCGAGAAGCAGCAACAGGATATGAAGGACTGGATGTACAACTTCCTCTATGACCTCTACAGCAACGAGGAGGACTACACCCACCTCCTCTACGACCAGGTTGGCTGGACCAACGACGTTTTGACCTTCATCCGTTACAACGCCAACAAGGCCCTGATGAACCTCGGTCAGGAACCGCTCTTCCCCGACACTGCGGCTGATGTTAACCCGGTGGTCATGAACGGGATTTCAACCTCGACCTCTAACCACGACTTCTTCAGCCAGGTCGGTAATGGCTACCGCCTTGGTGAGGTGGAAGCGATGAGTGACGATGACTACAACATCAAAGACCCTAACGCCGGTAAAGATAAGAACTCACGTGAATAATTAGACGAGCCCCGCCAGCTGATTGCCAAGCTGGCGGGGCTTTTTTATATCCGCTTATGTGAAGCTTAACTCAAGCAATGAATGAACCAAATTTTATACAATCTGCGGCCGCAAAAATTATACCAATGTTTTTATTAATTGGCCGCGCCTTTACGGGATAATGATGTAAGCGAATTCACCAGCATAACCATTGTTCAAACCGTCACAAAGTGCTTGATTTCTTCCTGGGCATATATTACTATTAATCATGTTCAAAACATAACAAACTTATTAAAAATCAAAGGAGCAATTTGTTATGGCTAATCAAAAGAAACAAACTACTGAATCTAAAGAAACCAAGCAGCAGCAAGCTCAAGCCATGGTCGATGACCTGATGAAAAAGAGCTTGGCTGCCTTTGAGAAATTAAGATACTATTCACAAGAACAAGTTGATAAGATCTGTCAAGCAATGGCCCTGGCTGCCGAAGAACACCACATGGACTTAGCCGTTGACGCCGCTAAGGAAACTGGCCGTGGGGTTGCCGAAGATAAGGCAATCAAGAACATCTACGCCAGTGAATACATCTGGAACAACATCCGCCACGACAAGACGGTCGGCATCATCGAAGACAACGATGAGGACCAAACCGTCACCATCGCGGACCCGCTGGGGGTCATCGCCGGGATCGTTCCGGTTACTAACCCAACGTCCACCACGATCTTCAAGTCCATCATCTCTGCTAAGACGCGGAACACGATCATCTTCTCCTTCCACCCGCAAGCACTGCAATCTTCCATCAAGACTGCTAAGATCCTGCAGGAAGCCGCTGAAAAAGCTGGGGCACCAAAGAACATGATTCAATGGATCCCACAATGCAGCATCGAAGCAACGACGGCCCTGATCCAAAACCCGAACACCGCCACTATTCTGGCAACTGGTGGTCCCGCCATGGTTAAGGCTGCCTACAGTTCTGGTAACCCAGCATTAGGGGTTGGTCCTGGTAACGGTCCGGCTTACATCGAAAAGTCTGCTAACATTGCCCGTTCCATCTACGACATCGTGCTTTCCAAGACCTTCGATAACGGGATGATCTGTGCTTCCGAAAACTCCGTCGTAGTTGACGATGAAATCTACGACCAAGTTAAGGAAGAATTCAAGAAGTGGAACTGCTACTTCATCAAGCCAAACGAAATCAAGACCTTCACTGACGGCTTCATTGACCCTGAACGTCACCAGGTCCGGGGACCAATCGCCGGTCGTTCTGCTAACGCCATCGCTGAGATGTGTGGTCTGAAGAACGTCCCAGCCAACACCAAGGTTCTGATCGCTGAATACGACGGTGTCGGTGACAAGTACCCGCTTTCTGCTGAAAAGCTTTCACCAGTGCTGACGATGTACCGGGCAAGCTCCCGTGAAAACGCCTTTGACATCTGCCGTCAACTGCTGCACTACGGTGGTGAAGGTCACACGGCTGCCATCCACACCCTGGATGACGACCTGGTTACCAAGTACGGTCTGGAGATGCGGGCATCCCGGATCATTGTTAACTCCCCATCCGGTATCGGTGGGATTGGTAACATCTACAACAACATGACGCCTTCCCTGACCCTGGGGACTGGTTCCTACGGTGGTAACTCTGTTTCCCATAATGTTACCGACTGGGATCTCTTGAACATCAAGGTAATCGCTAAGCGGCGGGAGAACCGTCAATGGGTCAAGATCCCCCCAAAAGTATACTTTCAACGGAACTCACTAAAAGAATTGCGGGATATCCCAAACATTGAACGGGCCTTCATCGTTACCGGCCCAGGGATGAGCAAGCGGGGTTACGTTCAACGGGTAATCGATCAACTGCGGCTTCGTCAAAACCGGACTGCTTACCTGGTATTCGATGACGTTGAAGAAGATCCATCAACAAACACCGTTGAAAAGGGTGTTGCAATGATGAACGACTTCAAGCCGGACACTATCATCGCCCTCGGTGGTGGTTCACCAATGGACGCTGCCAAGGCAATGTGGATGTTCTACGAGCACCCAGAGACTTCCTGGTACGGTGTCATGCAGAAGTACCTCGATATCCGGAAGCGTGCTTACCAGATCAAGAAGCCGGTTAAGGCCCAAATGATCGGGATCCCAACCACTTCTGGGACTGGTTCTGAAGTAACGCCATTCGCCGTTATCACCGACTCCAAGACCCACGTTAAGTACCCACTGGCCGACTACGCCCTGACACCAAACATCGCGATCGTGGACTCCCAATTCGTTGAAACGGTCCCAGCCAAGACCACGGCTTACACTGGTCTGGACGTTATCTGCCATGCCACTGAATCATACGTTTCCGTAATGGCAACTGACTACACCCGTGGTTGGTCAATGCAGACCGTCAAGGGTGCGATGGAATACCTGCCAAAGTCTGTCCGTGGTGACAAGCTCGCCCGGCGGAAGATGCACGACTTCTCCACGATGGCCGGAATGGCATTCGGTCAAGCCTTCCTGGGAATCACCCACTCACTGGCCCACAAGATGGGTGGTGCGTTCGGTCTTCCTCACGGTCTGCTGATCGCCATCGCAATGCCGCAGGTAATCCGCTTCAACGCTAAGCGGCCGCAAAAGCTTGCCCTCTGGCCACACTACGAGACTTACCACGCAACCAAGGACTACGCCGACCTGGCACGGTTCATCGGCCTACAGGGGAACTCAGACGAAGAGCTGGCTGAAGCCTACGCTAAGAAGTACATCGAAGTGGCTCATGAATGTGGTGTTAAGTTAAGCTTGAAGGACAACGGGGTTACCCGTGAACAATTCGACAAGGTCGTTGACGAACTCGCCGTCCTGGCTTACGAAGATCAATGTACTACTACCAACCCGGTTGAACCACTGGTCAGCCAACTCAAGGAACTCCTTGAACGCTGCTACGACGGTACCGGTGTTGAAGACAAGTAATGACAATTCAATTTGATTATAAGAACGCCGCCTGGCAGTTGCCGGGCGGCGCTTTTAGTTATCTTAAGAATTTTTTAAGTCCGTCTTCCCCCGCCATTTTGCTTCCCCGGATCTGATAAAATTAAGGTAAACATCAATGAAGGAGGCTTATATGCTCAAAGAGTTCAAAGAATTTATCGCCCGCGGAAACGTGATGGACATGGCCGTCGGGATCATCGTCGGGTCCGCATTCACCACCATCGTCAAGGACCTGGTCGCCTACCTAATCAACCCCCTGATCGGGCTCTTCATCGGGAAGATCGACCTCTCCAACATCGTCTTTACCGTCGGCGCGGCCCAGTTCAAGGTCGGCGCGTTCCTGAACGCCGTGATCAACTTCCTGATCATCGCCTTTGTTGTCTTCCTCCTGGTCAAGGGGGTCAACCACTTCCGGAGCAAGAAGGAAGAAGCACCGGAAGAGGTGCCGAGTGCCGAGGTACAGTACCTCAAGGAGATTGCTGAAACCCTGAAGCAGCAGGGTTCGTCCACTACTGTTAAAAATACTGAGAACGTAAAAGATCGATAACTAATAAAAGCAGGTACCCCGCTAGGCACCTGCTTTTATTAGTTATCAAATTCGTTATCACCGGACTGGGTGATCAGCTCCAGGGTATTATTAGCGGTCATGTTATCTTCAACCGTGTCCTGGTCCCGGTCACGACCATTGACAGCATTGTCGCCACTGGTGGTCTGCAGCCGGTAGCCATCGATGCCAGCGGTATGGACCTCGTTATCACCAGAATCATTGTTGACCCGGTAGTAGCCGTTGACTCGCAGCTGGTGGGCCGTGAAGTCACCCGAATTCAGTTCGGCCTGGCCCCCATTAAGGACTAGGTTAGTCAGGTCAACGTCCCCGCTGGCCACATCAATTTTAGTATTAGTCAGGTCGACCCCGTCAACATCGAGATCGCCGCTGCCCAGCTTGATCGTGCCCCCGGTGATCTGGGCATCGCGAGGCAGCGTAATCGTCAGCTGGTCATCAAAGCCGTTGACATTGAAGAAGAAGCCGCCGCTGCTAGTCGACTGCTTGATTACCAGAGTCTGCCCCTTCTTCACCACAAGCGGCTTATTCTTGGTCAAGCCATGGTAGCTCACCCGAAAGGCGGCCCCGCGCTTGATCCGCACATTGGCGGTCGTCACGTCCAGGTTAACCTTATCAAAGCGACGGTTGGTCAGCCGCCAGCTGGCCTGGCGCTGAACCTGCGGCCGCCCGTTGTGAAAATCAACGTCCCGGTCACCATGATTCAGGTAACCGACCATGAGAGCAACTAGGCCGACCACTAAGACCAGCCAGCCGATCTTAAACATCCGTTTCATCATCAGGCTTCCTCCCTTCTGGACTGGATCTTCCGGTAAACAAACTTAGCAAAGTTGGCAATTGCCTGAGCCAACAGGCGCACTAGCCAGTACAATAGCGGCAGGCAGACCATGAAGCTCCCGATGGCACTTAATCCAATCCCGCCGTAGAAGAGACCAGTCAGCGGTTCCGTGGCGATAAGACCAATGCCCACATACAAAGCGGCAATGGCAGCCACTGCCAGTGAGGCTACCAGGGCCAGGGCCCCAATAATCACCCCAAACAGGCAGGCTGCCAGGGCAATCAGGGTGACCACCGCCACCAGGCCAATGCCAAAGGTCAGCGGCGAGGTGATGATGGCGACCAACACCCACCAGAAAACCCGCCAGCTGGAATGAGGACTAGCCGGGCGGCCCGCCTTCTTCGACTGGTCGTTGGCCTTGATCGAGTAGTCCACCAAGATCTTCCGGCTCAATTGCCGCGGGGTCCCGAGACGCTTCTCAATGGCCTGCCGGCTGTCCAGTCCCCCGTCAGCAATAAACTCGTCGTAAAACTCCAGCGCATCCTGGCGCTCTGCCGTCGTCAGCGGGCTGAGGTAGCTGGCCAGGTCACTGATGTACTTCTCACGCTCATTCATTTTCATTTCCCTCCCCCGTTGGATTGAATAATTGATCGAGGCTGTTCTTATAGTCATTCCAGAGTTTCCGCACCCGCTCCAGGTGGGCTTCCCCGTCAGCGGTAATCTGATAGTAACGGCGGTTACGTCCCTGGTAAGGCTGGTCGTAGGTGGTCACAAAGCCATCCCGCTTCAGCCGGCGCAGTACTGGGTACATCGTTGACTCTGAGACCGTGATGACCTCCTGAACGCGCTGGGTCAGTGCATAGCCGTAATAGTCATCCTGTTTGAGAATGGCCAGCACAATCCCATCCAGCAGGTCCGCGGTGATCTGAATTTTCATTTTATCCTCCTCCTTCGTCTTATATTATATTGTATATAGTATTATACTTAATTTCCTTTAGGAAAACAACCACTTTAGTTGCGTGAACAGTCTCCATCTTATGTGCCAAAAAGGAACGGCTATCTTCATATTCCCATTCACTAACTAATTACCCCAGCATGTCCATTAACTGGCCATTTATCAATACACAATGCTTAACGACGGCCCGATACTGACCTACAATAAGGGTGATCGATGAGGAAAATCATTGATCCGTTGTCACAATGCAAACTCTAAGGAGGGGTGTCTTATGTTTAACTTTGTATTTTGGGTTTTAGCCATTTGGTTTGTCGTCAATGTGGTATGGATGTGGTTCAAGCTCGATGATCAAACGTTACAAAAGACCTTCGCTTGGATTAATGTTTGTGCAATTGTAATTGGATTCTGGGTATACTACGGTGTTACCCACGACGCCAGCGGAATTGACGGCTGGTTCATCACCATGAATTGGGTCAACATCGCTGTCGCTGCTATTCAGTTCTACTTCGGCTACCGGAACTTAACGAACACCCACAGTGCTCACAACATTCACCACAAGGCTGCCTAAGTTAGAATCAATAATCCAAAACGGCTCCCCAAACTGCTGCTGGTAGTTGGGAAGCTTTTTTACTTTTTAGTAAAAAAGATTATTAAACGCTACACAGTCAGCTATGAGCCAACTGGGCGTTATTACCTGTCACTACAAGTTGAATCACCAGCACCGCAGGCTTTACCCAAAACAGGCAAGGCCGTTGGCCTCGATGTGGGTATCGCCGATTTAGTGATCAGTTCTGACGGCATTAAGTATCAAACATTCAATGCCAAGTGGTTAGAGAAACAAGCCATACAGTGGCAGAGCAAGTACAGTCAACGGCGGCACCGGGCTGAAGTAGCCGTACGTCAATGGAACTATAACCATAAGACCCTTAAAAAAGAACTGGCTGATTATCAAAACTGGCAACGGGCCAGAGTTCAAAAAGCACGTTACCAGCTGAAGATCGCTAATAGGCGCAAAGACTACTTGCATAAGCTAACCACTAGTTTAGTTAAGTAGTATGACGTGATTGTTATTGAAGATTTGAAAACCAAGAATCTGCAACACAACCACCACTTAGCTAAAGCCATTGCCAATGCTAGCTGGTACACGTTTAGGGCCATGTTGGAATATAAATGCGCCTGGTATGGTAAACGGCTGATTGTCGTCAAGCCCAACTATACCAGTCAAATCTGTTCCAATTGTGGGTACCATAGCGGGCCGAAACCTTTAGCAGTTCGGGAATGGACCTGTCCGCAATGCGGTACTCACCATGATCGGGATATTAATGCGGCAGTTAATATTCTCCATAAAGGATTAAAAGCCGTTGGTTAGGGACTAGCCATGGTAAAAGAACGAAGTTCTGTAAGTTAGGTTTTCAGAATACTGATATAACATCCTAAATACTACTTCGTGTTCCCAGAAGCTCGGTCATTTATGGCCGAGTAGTTCACCAATGTATTCTTCTTGAGTGCTCCTAAGCCACTAGGTCTCAATGATGTATTGTATACCATGCACTACTAGCCAAATGAAAAACCTGCGGCAACTATTCCGAACTGAACTGTTAAAAATGCCACCCGCTTCTATACTAATAGCCGGGTGGCATTCCTGTTTAATATAAATTTTTCGGGTGTGGCAATCCCTTGATTTCGTGACGGACGTGAT
>NZ_CANCWK010000015.1:0-38320 GCF_947381495.1 Limosilactobacillus galli
AAAGCCAAAAGGCAAATTGGAATTGCCCTAATGGCATTGAACATGAAGAAAATGGCCGGAAGGCCGTCTTCATATTCCAATAATTTCGTAAAAAAGGAAGAGCCATTCAGAATTTCTTTGGAAATTCCGAATGGCTCTTCTATTTCAAGGACTTATGTCGCAGCCCTTTTGCTTAATTATTAGTGGTTGAGCCGGTAAACCCACTTGCGGCCATCGCGAGCCAGCAGTTCATCAGAAGCAGCTGGGCCCATTGAACCAGGCGTGTAGTTAGGGAATTGCGGCTTTTCGATGTCCCAGAGCTTCCGGATAACATCAACGAACTTCCAAGCGTAGGCAATTTCAGCCCATGATGCGAAGTTGGTGTGGTTGCCTTCCAGAGCATCGTGGAAGAGACGTTCATATGGTTCTGGAGCTTCCTTCTTGTCGGAGTCGCTTTGCAGGTAGCTCAGGTTGACTGGTTGGGTAGTGAAGCCTTGGCCAGCGCGCTTAGCGTTCAGTTGCATAGCAAAACCGGACTTTGGTTCAACGAAGATCGTCAGAACGTTGGAGTTCAGGGATTGGTCGCTTTCGTTGCGAGGGTCGGCGAAGATGTCGATCAGTGGCTTCTTGAAGACAACGTCGATCCGGGTGAACTTGTCGGCTAACTTCTTACCAGTCCGAACGTAGAATGGTACCCCTGACCAGCGATAGTTGTCGAACAAGAGCTTGGCAGCAACGAAGGTTTCAGTACCTGATTCTGGGTCAACCCCGTCAGCGTCACGGTAAGCTTCCGTGCCGTTGCCGGCGTCGTATTGACCACGAACAAAGTTAGCAGCGGCTTCGGATGGGGTGTAAACCCGCAGACTCCGCAGAGCCTTGATCTTTTCAACCCGCACATCGGTATCGGTGAAGGAAACTGGTTGTTCCATTGCCAGTTGGGCAACGATTTGCATGATGTGGTTTTGAACCATGTCACGAAGGGCACCAGAGTTGTCGTAGTAACCGGCACGCTCTTCGACACCCAGCTTTTCACTCAAGGTTACCTGGATGTTGTCGATGTAACGGTTGTTCCAAAGAGATTCGATGATCGTGTTACCGAAGCGCAATGCTTGGATGTTTTGAACCATTTCCTTACCCAGGTAGTGGTCGATCCGGAAGATTTGGTCTTCGTCGAAGGTCTTGGATAATTCATCATTCAGCTTCTTAGCAGAGTCGAAGTCACGACCGAATGGCTTTTCGATAACCAGGCGGTTGAAGCCGTCGTCAGAAAGCAGACCTTGCTTCTTCAGGTTCAATGCAATGGTCCCGAAGAATTGTGGAGCCATTGACATGTAGAAGAGGCGGTTGCCATCAGTACCGAATTGCTTGTCCAATTCAGCGATCCGGTCCTTTAAGATGGTGTAGTGTTCAGGCTTCGTAACGTCGTGCGCCTTGTAGAAGAAATGCTTGGAGAAGTCTGCTGCTTCGCCGTTGCGGGTTTCTTCGATGTCTTTGATTGAGTCCTGAACCAACTTTTGGAATTCTTCGTCGCTCATTTCGTGACGAGAAGTACCGAGAAGGGCAAAGTGGTCAGCCAAGTAGCCCTTTTGGTAGAGCTTAAAGAGGGCGGTGTACAGCTTACGCTTAGCCAGGTCACCGGTTGCCCCGAATAATGTAATGACAGCTTTATTTTCTGTAGCCAAAAAAGTTCACTCCTTCTGAGATTTCAGAAATTCTATAACGCTCCAATTATATACTTTTCGCGGCTTTTCTGCACTAAAAAAGGAACCGTTTTCTCAACAGCAGCATTTTGACGCCAAATGGAATACCAGGATCAAAGGGCGTCATAATGGCCGTTTGTCAAGCGGTTATTATTTAATGGTCTAGATCAAACTTTTTTGAAATTTTATGTAGGCTACCTGTATATAATAGAAAAAATAAGCACCGGGCAAAATGCCGGTGCTTATTTTAGAGGTTAAACGTATTGTTTCCGCTCGGCCAGAACTCCGCAGACGGTGAAGAAGATCGCAGCGATGGCGATTACCACCAGGCTGGCAAACCAGTTATGCGTCTGGGCGTTGAGGTTGCCGACGATGATGGGACCCAACGCGGAGATCAGGTAGCCCACGGACTGGACCATCCCGGAGAGGTTCCGGGTGTCCGCCGCATTCTTGGTCTTAAGCCCGAACAGGGTCATTGCCAGGACAAAGGTGGTCGTGGTTCCCATTCCCAAGAGAAGGGCCACCACGCAGTAGTAGGCAAATGAACCGACCGGGAAGAACATCATGATGGTGCCCACCAGGGATGAGATCCCGGCAAAGAGCATGATCGGTTGCCGGTTGCTCATCTTGGTGGCGATGATCGGTACCAGGAAGGCGAACGGGATGGAGAAGAGCTGGAGCAGGCCGGCAATCAGGCTGGCCTGGTCACTGGAGAGGCCGGCATCCATAGCGATGGATGGCAGCCAAGCAACAATGCTGTAGAAGACGAAGCACTGACCCCCGAAGAAGAGGAGAAGCCACCAGGCATTCATGTTCTTCCACATGTTGGTTCCCTTAGCCGGTTCTTCCGCACTGGTCGTGGCCCGTTCGTTGTACTTTAGGTTAGGCAGCCAGACAATGGCCGCAATCAGCGCGATGGCACTGATGATGGTGACTGCGGTCTGCCAACTGCTCTGGTGGGTGATCGGGGTGATGGCGTAGGCCCCGATGGCCGCAAACAGGGTCATGGCCGTGTTGTATATTCCCGTGACGCTTCCAATCTTATCAGGGTACTTATCGGCGATGATGGCCGGCAGGAGCACATTGATACAGGTAATGGCGATGCCGACCATGATGGTCCCGATGATCAGGGAGGTAAAGTTGATGATCCGGAGGTAGGAACCGATGAACATGATCACCATGGCAATCTCAAGGGTCAGCTCGTTACCGAAGCGCTGGGCAGTTGAGGACACCACCGCCGACAGCAGGCCGAAGCACAACAGGGGGATGGTCGTTAAGATTCCCAGACTGGTCGGGGCCACCGCAAAGGTGTGGGCGATCTCTTTGACGACTGATGGAATCGCGGTGATTGGCATACGCATGCAGACGCCGAGCAGGAGGAGTCCGAGGATGAGCAGCGGGCTATGTTTTTTAACTGCTTTCACGATATTTTCATTCCTTTCGTACTGTCAATATAGGTAAAACATTAAACTAGTTAAGCCATACCATTATAGCATAAAGCACTTTTAACTATGATTAGATAACGATGAGAGCGCAATCAACCATTTGGCGAAAATTTGACGGAAACTTAATTGAACCATATAATCAACGATGAAGATTGATACGGAGGAAAATCATGACGGCAAAAATATACCCGTACTTAACATTCAAAAACGCTAAGGAGGCCATGGACTACTATGTCCAGTCCTTTGGGGCAGAGATTACCTACCACCAGTCGCTCAATGAAGAGCAGGCGGAGAACCTCGGAATGGCCACGGATGACGAGACCCTTCAGAAGACGACGCTGCGGGGGGAATTTACGATTGCCGGGCAGAAGATCATTTGCGCGGACGCCACGATGGGGACGCCCCAGTCTTCGGCCCTGGTTTCAATCATGCTGAACTTCGATGATGCCGGGCAAGCGCGACAGCTTTTTGATCGTCTGGCCGCCTCAGATGACCAGCGGGTAACGGTGCCATTTGGCAATTGGATGTTCAACAGTCAAATGGGTCAGATCGTCGATAAGTATGGTATCACCTGGCTGATCACCGCTGCCGCTAACCTACCGCAAGAGCAATAAGGAAAAGCCTCTGACGTGTACCCTTAAAGCTGGAACTTGGATGTTCTTACTTGTAAATTGAATAAATGTTTTTCCTAGGCAATCACATTCTGCTCGTATTGGAGTGGAGTTTGGTTGCCTAGTTTTGTTTGAATTCGTCGTTCGTTGCAGAAGTGAAGCCACTCTTCAATGGCCTGGATTAATTCATCACGATTTTGATAACTAGTGTCTTGGCCAATCTCAGCTTTAAGCTTACTGAAGACTGTTTCACAGGCGGCGTTGTCTAAACAAGTAGCTCGATGGGACATACTTTGGCGAATATGTCCTTGACGCAAAAGCTTTCGCCAAGTGTAGTGTTGGTAGTGACAACCCTGATCGGTGTGGAGAGTTAATTGATAACCCGTATGCGGTAACTGATTGAGTAACCTTTGTAGTGGTGTCAAGGCAAAATGAAGAGTAGGGCTTTGACCAATGGCCCAGGTTAAGATCTGCTTAGTAGCGAGATCCTTAATAATTTCCAAGTAGACTTTTTGACCGTTATGCGCCTTAAGTTCAGTAATGTCACAGACCATTTTCTGGTATTTCCGATTACTCATAAAACGACGATTGAGCTTATTTTTGGCTTTCTTGCCATTAGGACCTTTGGAAAAATCGTATTTGCGTCGTCGTTGATAATACTTAGTGCATTTAAGCCCCATTTCATGCATGAGGCGTTGGATTCACTTGTGGTTAGGAGCTGGCTTACCAATTAGCTGGTAATAAGCGCGCACCTGAGCACTAAGCCGCCAGACTCCGTACTCGGCTTCATAGTAGTTAAACAGGCCTTTGATTACCGCCCTAAGTTCAAGCTCATCTTCATCCGGGTGTTCAAATTGGCGTTGCCAGTATTGGTAAGTTGACATCGAAATGGGGAGCGCATCAATTAAGTCCTTTAACAGGTATTTGGCCTTGAGTTCATAGATTACTTGCGCGAGTTCTGTTTTGGATGCTTTCTCAAGGCAGCTAATTTTTTTAAGGCGTCGAGTTGTATCTTTAATAATAAGTTTTCTCTTTGTAGGGCTTGATTCTGGGCCTGGAGCTGTCGTAACTGCTTGTTTTGGTTGTCTTCGTGCTGAGTAACCATGTCTGGACTTCCTTCTTCGGCGTAAGTTCAGTAAAGCCTGTGCTCCACGCTTATTATAGATACATTCCCACTGATAAACCGAAGCTGGAGAACGAAAGCCGAAATGAATACAGGTCGCTGAAATTGACGCCAAATTTTCTTGTTTCCACTTTACCAGATTCAAGCGAAAATCCCCAGTGACTTTAGGTGGACTAAGCAATGGCCCCTCACCAAATCGTGTATAAATACCCACCCATATTTGAAAATCAAGTTTGGCAAGATGATATTTATGCCTGACGGAAGCCAAACTACTGTTACTATTTGCATACTCCTTAACCGCCTTAAGCTTAGTACTGACGCTAATTTTAGTCATAAAAAATACCCCCAGAGTTGATTTCCAACTCTGGGGGGTACACGTCAGGGAGGCTTTTTGTATTGAGCTAGGCGTTAACCTTTCTCCAGCGTTCCCGGAGAATGGCGTAGATGTGTTCGGCGTCACGTGATGTCCCGCGGAGTTCGTAGTCTGCCAAAAACGGTGCGTTGAACTGTTTGGCATATTTACGGGCGGTAAGGCAATATTGTTCATTGAAATTGCGATTGCCGCTGCCGATCACCCCAACACAGTACTTGGCGTTATCACCAGATTCGATGTACTCGCCGAGGGCATTCGTCATGATTTCAGTGAAGCCGGAGTCGATTCCGTTGCCCCCGGTTAAGTAGGTAGGTACGAAGACGAAGAAGGGACTCTTCTCTTCTCCCGGGAGTGTTTGGTCGCTGATTTCCTTTGAGGTAATGAGCGGGTTGTCCTCATTCAAGGCGTGTTGCTGTTCAGCATAGGCACTGAGCCGGCTGATGAAGGCACGTGTATTTCCCTCGATTGAGGTGTAGATGATGTTAATTAGGGCCATTGATGATACTTCTTTCTAAATTCTAAGCGATAAATCGTGATTAATTATACTACATTTATGAGGCTAACAATTTATCAGTAATGTTACTTTTAGCGTACTATTCTTAGTTAAACAGTTTGGCAAAGAGGTTCCCGCTGAATGGCATAAATGCTAAAATTAGTGGTGAGTAGTGAGAAGACAAGGGGGATTGGGAAGTTGAGTAGAATTAGCTTAAGTAACCTGACATTTGAAGCCAAATCTGGAGATCAGCTTGAAGATGTTTCAATGGAATTGACATCGCCGCAGATAGTTGCAATCTGTAGTAATGACGATGGGGCAACCGCGTCACTTGAACAGTTAATCACTGGTACGGGCAAAGCCCTGGACGGGGATGTAACTGTTAATGGCCAGGACCTGAAGTATATTCGGCGCCACCATGACGATGCCATTGCCAACCTAGCGGAAATTGACCTGCGTGGCCGCACCGTCGAAAAGGCGATTCAAAAAGCCTGCCGCCATCAGGACGGTGCCCTGAGCTTAGACGCCACCCTGGAGATGCTCAAGCCGCTGAATATTCAAGCCGATGCTAAGATTGCAACGCTCAATGATAACCAGCAGCAGGAGCTCAAGCTGATCATCCTTCTTGCTCTGCGGCGGTCAATTGTCGTTCTCGGTCGCGGCCTCGATCAGCTGTCGGAACAGTCCCGGCTAACGATGGGGCAGCTGCTTAAGGACTACACTCAGAAGACCGATTCGCTGGTTCTCTTTACTAGCGAGGACGTTTCGACCATGATGCGGTTTGCCGATGTGATCTACTACTTCAATGGAAGCCGTCTGACCTCTGTGCGGGCGCTGCGTTCTGGCGACGGGGTTGACTGCACGGTTACCGTGACGGGAACAGGACTTCCAGTCGAGATGGCTGTCCGGATGGGGGCACACATGTTGGAAGAGGCTCCCAACGAAACCCGTTTCCTCTACACAGGGAACATCCAAGCCCTTCTCCCGTTGCTTGAGCAGAGCACGATTACCGATGTTCGGATTGAGGATGCCTCGGTTGAAGATGAACTGATGGCCTACTAGAAAGGAAAAGCAATGGCACGAATTGTGGTAATTAGCCGCCGTCATGGTCGCCTAGCGCGGCTGATCATGGAAAACTCATACGCAGCCGTGGCGGCAAATAATTTTGATGTTGAATTGGAAGCGGGCGATGTCCTCTGCTGGCTCCCCCAGGCTGGTGACCCGGTCGATGATGAGGTGCAGCAGTTGGCCGACCTGATTGACCACGCCGTTTTTCCGCCGCAGAAAATTGTGATGCTCTCAATTGCCGGGACGGCCGACGATGCAGACGAGGCCCAACTAAAGCAATGGTATGGCAAGCGGGCGATGCAAGAAGTCTGGGCATACCAATATGCGATCAAGATGATTGACGAACTGGAACTGCCATATGTGGTGGTGCGGGCATTGCCGCTGGGCAAGGGCACTGACCACGTCCAGGTAGCGGATGAAGGACAGCCGTTATCAGGAAAGAATATTAGTGAAGAGCAGCTGGCGGCAGTCTTGGAGGCCGCGCTGACGACGGGAAAGTTTGATAACCATTCGATTGGCGTCATGCCAAGCAAGTGAAATGAGGTAACAGCATGAAAGAGATAACAGATTACCAACATTGGCGAGAAACCGTTCAACATGTTCATCTGCCGCGCTGGAAAGAGCTACCGACCTTGGGCCTTTACGTTGACCAGGTGGTAACGGTGGTCAATGAGCAATTAGCCAGCTTTGATGTTGAGCCGCTGACCAAGGCGATGGTCAACAATTACGTCAAGAAGAAGGTTATCCAGGCGCCGATTAAGAAAAAGTATGCCGTTAACCAGCTAGTTGACCTGCTGCTGATCGGTTTCTTCAAGGTCAGCTTTAACATCGATGATATTCGGGCGGGAATTGCCCAGCTGACGATCGACACCTACCCCCAGCAGGCTTATGACCACTTTGCGACGGTCCTGGAAGCGATCCTGGCCGGGCAGCCAGTTGCTGACGACGTTCAAATGGATCCTGCCAACCAGGAATTGATGGAGTCGGCTATCAAGGCTGTGCTGGCTCACCTCAAGGCCGAACATATTTTTGCCGATATGCGGCGGCAGCAACAACCGCTAAAAGTTGAAAAGGGATAGATAAGAGGGGCGTCTGTGCAAAGACTCCCCTTTTATTGAATTACAATTTTGTTGCAATTGCAACAAATTGTGATATTATATGGACAAGGAGTTTTAACCATGATCGATATTTTACGGGAAGTCGGAATGATTGAGCGGGCGCTGGACTCAATGTCGAACATTGAATTCAAGCAGATCGGCCTCGCCCGGGGGCAGTACCTTTATGTTGTCCGCATTTATGAACACCCGGGCATCATCTCTGAGCAACTATCGAACTTGATAAAGGTCGATCGGACCACGATTGCCCGCGCCGTCAAGAAGCTTGAGCAAAAGGGCTTCATTGTGCGGCGCAGCGACCCGCAAAATAAGAAGATCAAGCGCCTGTTCGTTACCAAGAAAGGGAAGGAGATCTACCCCTTCATCATTCGTGAGAACCAGCACTCTAATGCGGTGGCACTCCATGGTTTTACTGATAAGGAAGCGCAACAGGTCCATGACTACCTGGTCCGCGTCCGCCACAACATTGATGGCGACTGGGACCTGGTTAAGCATGGCGGTAAGCGTGTATACTAGGAGGCTTTTCAAATGGATAAAGTTATTGTTGATCAGAGCTTCTGGGAACTTTTCCCGGATGCTCAAGTGAATATTTTGTATGCCAACGGGATCGATAATCACGATACGGACAAGAATCTGGCCGAACGGCGGGAAATGCTTGCCAACGCGACTAAGGAGGCGGAAAAGTTCCTGACCAACGAAACTTTCCGGATGAACTCCGTGGTTGACCAATGGAGAAAGGCCTACCAGCAGTTCAAGAAGAAGAAGGGGTCCCGGGCCTCGATTGAAGCGCTGCTGAAGCGGGTTAACCAAGGGCGGACCTTTGACCCGATCGATCCAATGGTGGATATCTACAATAGCATCTCCATGACTTATGGGGTTCCGGTCGGCATGGAAGACCGCGACAAGATTAAGGGCGCCATGCACCTGGGCCAGGTCGACGGCGGCCAGGCCTTTCGTCCGGTGGGGGCCGATGAAGATGAGCCGACCCTGCCTGGGGAAGTTTGCTACTACGACGATGAGGGTGCCGTCTGCCGGTGTCTGAACTGGCGTGATGCCCAGCGGACGATGCTGACGGCGGACTCACAAAACGTTGTAGCGGTCATTGAATCCGTCAACGCCGCCCAGGCCGCCCGGGCCGATGAGGCGATGGAAGAGTTGCGCAAGCTGATTAACCAGCATTTCGGCGTTAAACCGACGCTGGTTTACCACCTGACAAAGGACAACCCGGTTGCCGAGGTGCCGGTTGATATGCAGTAATCCTTGCTTACGTGGGAGGAAGTCATTATGCGAAAAGACATTATCACTGACCATGCCAAGCTCTCCTGAATCCTTGACCAATGTCAGATCCTGCACTTGGGTTTGAGTAACCAGCACGGTTCCTACGTTGTGCCAGTACATTACGGCTACCAGGAAGGCCCGAATGGTCACTACACGATCTACATTCATGGTACGGGAGATGGCGAAAAGGCCGCCACGCTGAATGCCGGAAAAGTGATCGGCTTTGAGACGGATCATGGTCACGAAAATTTGATCTATACCCCACCGCGAGCCGGTGATTTTGGTCCATCGTTCATGAGCGTGATTGGTAATGGGACCCCACGACAGCTGACTGATCCGCAGGAGAAACTGTTTGCCTTGCGGACGATTATCCACCACTACGTCAATACGATCCCGGTCGCAATCGCAGCTGAGGATGTCAAGGGTGTACCAACGTGGGCGATTGATGTGCAAAACATCACGGGACGGGTCCACCACCCTACTAAAGAGTGGTCGACTGCCCTGGGGTTACCCCTGGAAAAGCGCCACGGGAAGCATTACGAAGACGGTGCGATGGTCAGCGATGATACTGACTACCAAGAAGGTAATGCGGCTGACCCGGATGCGACAAGCGGGGCCTCACAAAAACAGTAAGAAAAAAGCATCGACTCAATTGGCGATGCTTTTTGGCTCCTGATTAATTCGAACCTATTACAGATCCTGTAGTTCTTCTGCTTTATCAGCGACTTCTTGATCTATTTCATTGTGTTCATCAGTGAAATCATTGTAACTACCACTAATATCTGTGGCATGGTTAGTAAAATGTTTCAGCCTAAGATAGGCACTGTGGATCTTTTCCTTTTCTCCTTTAGGTGCAGCAGTATTCTTTTGAATCTTTTGGTCAGCGTCATGCATGTTGCCTATTATGGTATCAAGGCTATCAATATCGTCGCTATGTTTCTCCTCAATATTATCGATAGTAGCATCAACATCAAAGTCCTCGTCAGAATTATCAATGGCTTCTTCCCATTCTTTATCTTCTTGATTAGATAATTGTTCTGTGGCTGCAGCTATGTACTTATATTGGTTAATAAAGTCGTCTTTGTCATCTTTATAGTTCTTCTTACCTTTAGCGTATTGGACCTGTTTTTGGGCTTCAGCTTCCTGCTCATCAGCCGTATTTTGGGCCATACCGCTACCAAAGAGGCATACAATCAAAATTACCAGCGTAATAATAGTTCTTTTCTTGTTCTGCTTGAACTTCTTACTATCTTTGTCTTCCCTTAATTTGAACCACTTTACCCCAAAAACAATTGCAACAATTAGGGCAATGATAAATCCTAAAGCTAAAATACTGGCTAAACTTTGCATCCCAATCTCCTCCAAGCATATATAAATAAAGACAGAACCAATCAGCGTTGAATAGGCGTTGGTTGGTTCTGTCTTTTTAGCCTTGCTAAGTATATCACAATGTCAGCATTTACTCGACCAGTTTTTTAGCATTAAGGGCTATCGGTGTTAATTACTGTCTTTGCGGCAGTTGGGCAGCCTTCCTGCGGCGCCGTTGCACATCCTCGGCCACCAGCTTGTAGATTGCGGCAAACAGCGGCACGGTGAGCATCATTCCCAAGATTCCAGTGATTCCCCCACCGACGATAACGGCGGCAAATACCCAAACGCTGGGAAGACCGATGCTCTTGCCAACGACCAGGGGGTAGGTGACCCGGTTGTCGAATTGCTGGAGGACAATAATAAAGATCAGGAAAACCAGTGCCTTGAATGGCGAAACGGCAAAAATCAGGACAACTCCGATGCTGGCCCCGAGGATCGCCCCGATGATCGGGATCAGGGCGCCGAAGAAGGTGACGACCCCGATCATGGAGGCGTAAGGGATTCCGAGGAGCTTCATGCCGATAAAGCAGGCCACGCCCAGGATGGCGGCATCCTTGCACTGACCGACGATGTAGTTGCTGTAACTATCGTCGAAGGTCTTGATGACGTGCATAAATGGCTGCTTGATCTTGCTGAAGTAGGTGTCCATCACCTTGTGAAACTGCCGGGCCAGCATTTCCTTGTAGATCAGGAGGTAGATTGAGAAGAAGAAGGCAATCATCGCGGTTGTTGTGGCGGAGACGATCGAGCTGGCGGTCGACATGACGGTCTTCATGGTGCCGCCGACGCCGTAGCCGATGTATTTGCCGATCTTGTTCCAGTCGAAGTGCTTAGGGTCAAAATTCTTCCAGGAATCCTTGAAATTACTGTTTTCCTGAATGGTATCGATCAGGTGGTTGATGACCCGGCTATGGTTAGCAATTAGGAGTTTAACACAGCTGACGATCTCGGGGATCACCAGCCGAATCACTAGGGCGACGATGATAATGATCGACAGGTATGACAAAACAATGCTGACGGCCCGCTTGAAGCGCCGCGCTTTGGGACCGGGAAAGAGGCGGAGGTAGAGGTGCTCATACTGACGGAGAATGAGGTTGACGATGTAGGCAACCACACAGCCGATCAAGAGGGGCATGGCCGCGCCCAAGACGGTCTTCAAAAACTTGGCGACGGCTCCCCAGTAGGTGACCGCCAGGAATAAGAGAAAGAAGGCTAATACAAGCGATAGGTGACGACGATGAATATGAACTTTCAAATTACTCCTCCTTTAACTGATGGCAGAGGTTTACCAGGTAGCGGTGGCTGGCCATCTGTTCGGCACAGTCATTCTGGTCCTTCAGGTTGATCTCGTAGATGCTGGTTGCAGCTGGGTTGAGCAGGGGCAGGACCTTGGCCCAGTTGATCTTTCCCGTGCCCAGCTGGAGACTGTCATGGGTCTGGCCTAGTGAGTCCACCAGGTGGTAATGAACAACATCCGGTGCCAGGTGCTTTAAGGAACGCTGGAGGCCGGCGTTGTCACCATGGAGCTCAATGAAGCAGTGGGAGGTGTCGAAAGCCAGCCGGTAGTGGTGGGCAAGAATTTCATCCTCCTGATCTGGATGCCCGTAAGCGAAGACCGGGGCGATGGAGTTCTCAAACATGATGTGGCTGCCGCCCTCGTCCTTGAACCGGTCCAGTCGGTCATACACCGCCTGGCGGGCTGCTTCAACGCTGGGGTAGAGGTCGACCATGTGTTGGACTTCCGCCCCGGAGTACCCGCCGTGAACGAGGACTTGGACATTGAGATCATGACCCAGGCGGATCAGCTGCTCGGTGGTGGTTTCAATGAATCGGTAGAGGCCCGGATAATACTTCTCCGGGGCCACGACATCAGAGTGGTAGTTTTCGAACTTCATCGGGTGGTGGAGGACAATCTGCGAGATCCCCCGTGATTGAACGTACTGGACAGCATCATAAAGCCGTTTGTAGCCGTCGGTGGTGAAGTCGCTGGCTGCGGTGTAGAATTCATAGACCATCGGCTGGTATTGCAGGCGGTCGTCGATTTGGACACGATCGCTACTCCCCTTGAGACCGAGAATTGGTTGATACATTATTCAAGACTCCTTCGTGAGAGATTGCTTACCATTAATGATAGCAGATTTTGGTGTGGTAAGATTATGTTTGTGAAATGAAAGGAAGTGAAGCGGGGTGGTGGATAATTGGCCGCGCCAGCCATTGATTTTAACAGCACAGCTCCCCTTAGCCTGGGGTGCTGGTTACTGGTGTCTTGCCCAGATGCTTGCGGGATGCCGGATACCGGTCGCTGCTCCTGATGGGGACCAGGTAGAGCTGGCGTTGATGCTGGCCCTGTGTTGGATGCTGGCCGGGGGCTATAATCAGTTGCTGATTTACCGGTATGTACCCGGGCTTGAGAACGGGCGCAACCGGGTTTTGGCGATCGCCAACGCTCTGGCCTTGATCTGTACGATTGTGCTGGCCTGGGGGAAACCGGCCGTGGTTTTGTTTCCGCGCCGTTTTTCTCCTCTGGCGATCCTGCTGCTTGTCCTGAGCCTCGCCCTGGCCAGCTTGGGCAATTATTTTGTGGACCGTATCCGGCGGATGCCGGACCGGTTACCGCTGTGGTTTGGGCCCATCACGCTTGCCGTCATGGCGGTGGTTGTTCCGCTATTCTTTGGCAGCCAAAACTGGTGGGAATGGTTGTTGGCGTCCGTCATGATAATTCTGATCCAGGCGGTTGCTTTCCAGCAGCTGCCCTGGATCCTAGCGGAGACGCCCGCCAGACGAAGTGCCCTCTACGATATGCTGCTAGGAGCAGAACTGGCAGCCCTCTTCTCTAGTGTGCTTCTCGGTGTTATTAGTTACTACCAGCGGGGATATGGTGTTCTCAGCCGGTTGTGCATCTGCTGGGGGAGTGCCGGCGTCTTTTTAGGGATCGGGGCCATGGTGATTGCCGCCTGCCAACGTTACCATAATGACTTTCGGTATGGACACGCGGCTGATCACGAAAATTGGTTTGTTGCGGTCGGCGCCCTGTGCTGGGTCGGTATTCTGTTGGCACTGATCTTAGCGTTATGAATTAACTAAAAAAAGCTCTGTGCGAGAACGTCGTACAGAGCTTCTTCTATATCATTAGTCAACAATTAAAGGTTCTTATCCATAATGAAGGTCAGCTTGGAGAGCTCCAGCCCGTGCATGATTAGTTGAGCCATCAAAGCCTTGGTCCGCTTAGCCATCTCGGCAACCATCTTGTGGGATTCCGTACTCAAGAATTCGCTGGCCTGCTTGTCGTCCATTCCTTCGACTTGCGGAGCGGTCTGGTTGACCCACCGGTAGAGGTATTCACGGGCGTCCTTTAAGTAGTCCAGGTCTTCCTTGGAGAACTCAGCATGGTGGGACTCCACGATCATGGACAGGGCCCGGTACATCCAGTAGGCACTCTTCAGGTTCATGTCGAGCTTCATTGGGGTTTCCCGGTATGAAACGTCGATGTCGTCCGCGTTACCGAAGAATGGGACGTATGGGGTGAAGGTTGGGACCCCGAAACTCATCCACAAAATGGTAGATGCGGCTTCTGGAAGGTCAGGGCGAACCTGGAGGACGTGGGAGTTCTGGGTCCGGTTAAGGGAGATTGGCCGGAAAAGGTGCTTTTCTTCATCCGTGCCGTGGCCCAGCGGATCATAAGGGGTGCCCTGGTAGTGACTGCTGAGGACCTTCTCAACGTCTTCCAGAGCAATCTTGTGGTCGGTCCGCATGATGAATGGCAGGTCGAAGTCCAATGGATCTTGATCAACACTTGGGTTGAGCAGCTTGTGACCGTACCATTGCCGTGGCGTGTTGTAGTGTTGGTCGAAGACGTCCGCGGTTCCGAAGATGTGGCGGAAGTCCCAACCGTGCTTATCAGGGTTGAGGTGGTTTGATTCGACAAACTCTTGGATACCATCGGACCACATGAAGTTGTCAGTGTCATCAAAGTCGACTTGTTGAATGGCAATCCGGTTTCCAGTAACCGCGTAGGCATCGTCCGGAATCCGTTCGGCAACCCAGTGGTGACCAGTAACGATTTCCATGTACCAGATGTCATTTTTGTCAGAGAAGATGACCCCGTTACCCTCGGCGGAACCGTACTTCTTGACCAGTTCACCGAGGTAACGAACCCCATCCTTGGCGCTATCAATGAATGGCAGGGTGGCAGCCACGATCAAGTCTTCGTTAATCCCACTCTCCGTGTTCAGCGGGTCGCAAGCGAGAACCCGTTCATTGGCGTAGACACTTTCCGTGGCACTCATGCCGACGTTCTTTTCGTTAAAACCACTTTCGTCGAAGACCCCTTCGTGAACGTAGTCAATGTTGGGTGTTCCTTGGTAACGGTAACCGTCGGCCGGACGGTCAACCACGCACTTGTTCAGGTAAGCCTTCACCTGGTTGGGGTGGTTGTGGTATGCCGGGTAAACAACCAGCTTCATCGGGTTGAGGGGACCAAAAGTATCATCGTTTCGAGCAGCCATTGTGGAACCATCGATGGTGGCGTCCTTACCAACTAACACCGTCGTGCAGGCGGACAGGTTTTTCTTCATTTCGTCAGAACCTTTCTAGAAAATCTTAAGTTACAAATTACATTTTAAACGTCCATTAATTGGTGGTCAATCGAATCACTGCTGTTCCAAGTCGGCAAATTTGGCGTGCACCAGGTTGGCCAGATCTTGGGCATTGACCTTGACTGACCGGCCGATCTTGCCAGAGGAAACGTAGATGTCCCCCTGTTCCTGGGCAGCGTTATCGATGAAGATGGGGTAGTGGTGCTTTTCGTAGATCCCCACTGGGGTGTTGGCCCCGTGGACGTAGCCGGTCGTCTTCAGGAGGTTCTTAAGGGGAACCATGTCGACCTTCTTATTGCCGGAGACCTTGGCCAGCTTTTTCTCATCGAGGTGAGTGTCAATTGGGACCACGCCGACCAGGGGACCCGTGGTCGGTCCGGACAGGACGAGGGTCTTATAGATGGTGTGCTCATCGATACCGGTGTGGTCGACGGTCATCGTCCGGACATCGCCATCCTGGTGGGTCGGAAATTCCTTTTGCTCGTAGGCAATGTGGTTCTTGTCCAGGATCTGTTCAACCTGGGTCTTCTTCAGTTTGCTCTTCTTATTTTTCTTGCTCATTTGACACTGAGTCCTTTCATTTTTATTTCTGGAACGGACCAATTTTTATCGAGAAGGTACCAATTTCGACAGGTTCTGTTATACTGGAAAGTGAAGTTAATCGTTAAAATTAGTCTATATGGTCCGAGGAGTTAATTACATGGCAGATTTAGTATATCGCTCCGTGATGCGTGATATAAAACAAAAAATCCTGAAAAATCAGTATCCAGGGATGCGGCTCCCGGATGAGCGTACTCTCAGTGAGGACTACGGGGTTAGCCGAAGCTCAATTAAGCGGGCACTAGGGGTCCTCGCTCAGCAGGGGATCATTTTCAAAAAGCGGGGATCGGGGACCTTCATCAATCCGCTGTATCTGAAAAATCAATCACTCTTTCATTATGAGGGGAGCAACCTGGGGGTCACGGATAGCTTCCAACTTGATGGCAAAAAGCAGAGTATCAAGCTGCTTGACTATCAGGTGGTGCCGGCCAATCCTGATGTTCAGGAGGAGCTCTTCCTTAATGATAATGATTTTGTCTACCAAATCAAACGGCTGCGGCTGATTGACCAGCAGCCCTTCATGATCGAGACGGGTTTTATTCCGATCAAGATCATTCCGACCCTCTCACCAGCCATCGTTGATAGCTCAATCTTCAACTACTTGGAGGAGAGCAAGGGTAAGCGGGTTACCAAGTCGTTTATGACCATCAGTGTGGCCCCGTCAGATGAAAATGACCAGCGCCTGTTGGGACTGAAAGCCACGGAGCCGGTTGGTCTGATGGGTGGGGTCTTCTTCCTCGACGATGGGACGCCGTTTGAAGTTTCAAATATGCGGATCCACTACCAGTACATGAAGTATAGCACCTTCGTTAACCTGGATCAGGAACGCTAATATATGGTGAACTACTCGGCCATAAATGACCAAGCTTCTGGGAACACAAAGTAGTATTTAGGATGTTGCATCAGTATTCTGAAAACCTAACTTACAGAACTTCGCTCTTTTACCATGGCTAGTCCCTAACCAATGGCTTTTAGTCCTTTATGAAGAATATTAACTGCCGCATTAATATCCCGATCGTGGTGTACGCCACATTTAGGGCAGGTCCATTCACGGACTGCTAAAGGCTTCGGCCCACTATGGTGCCCACAGCGGGAACAGATTTGGCTGGTATAGTTAGGCTTGACGACAATCAGTTTTTTACCGTACCAGGCACATTTATACGCCAACATGGTCCTAAACTCATACCAGCTGGCATTGGCAATTGCTTTCGCTAAGTGGTGATTGTGCTGTAGATTCTTGGCTTTCAAATCTTCAATGACAATCACGTCGTACTGTTTAACTAAAGCGGTGGTCAGTTTATGTAAGTAATCTTTGCGTTGGTTAGCGATCTTCTGCTGATAACGCGCTTTTTGGATTCTAGCCCGTTGCCAATTCTGGTAATCAGTCAGCTCTGCCTTAAACGTTTTATGGTTATGATTCCACTGACGAACGGCAACTTGAGCCCAGTGCTGTCGCCGATTATACTTACTCTGCCACCGCACGGCTTGCTTTGCCAGCCACTCGGCGTTAAATGTTTTGTACTTAGTTCCATCCGAACTGATGGCTAAATTAGCGATCCCGACATCAAGGCCGACTGCTTTGCCAGTTTTGGGCAAAGCTTGTGGCGCTGACGCTTCAGCTTGTAAAGACAGGTAATAGCGGCCGGTTGAATCATAGCTGACCGTGTAGCGCTTGATCTTTAAGCCTGCTACTCGGCTGGTCTTGCTGGTTCTGATAGTACCTAGTTTAGGCAACTTCATCCGGTGCTTAGCGATTACCCGACAAGTGGAACGGCCCGTGTAGGACTGCTTGCTGGCCCGTCTGTTTTTGAAGCGGGGATAACCGCCTTGGTGTTTGAAGAACATCTTAAAGGATTGCACCAAGTCATGATTGATAACCTGTAAGCTGGTAGAATCACTCTGCTTTAAAAATGGGTATTCTTGTTTAAGCGGCCTCAAAAGGTAATTCATACCATACTCATTGACAAAGCGACTGCTAGGGTTGTTTCGATAGCGTTCCTTAGCTATGGCTAGCATCTGATTCCAGACGAAGCGACTATTGCCAAACATCTGCCAGAGCTGATCTACTTGGTGTTGATTAGGGTATAACCGCAACTTAATGCCCTTTAGAACTTTGACCATTTTTTCACCTCCTCTCCTCCCATGATACAGGAGATTAAGCGGAAAAAGTGAACTTTATATAGAGAAATTTAAAAGGTGGCTGACGGCCGCCAGGTGGGCAATTCATCACGTTCTTAAAAGGTCGTGTCTTCTTGCCCAAATTCAATAAAACGCCTTCCATAGCTCGAAATGAGCACGGGAGGCGTTTTTGATTAGCCATTGGTCAGGTGCCGGTGAATACCGAGCAGGTCCTTGAATTTGACCCAGACCAGGTGGAAGATGAATGCCGATAGGAAGGCCAGCCCCACCGTTAATAGAATTAGCAGGGGAAAGAGAAGCATGAGTGGTATGTGCAACGGGTTCAATAACTTCCAGCACCAATAGAGCCAGAAGACGTGGGAAAGGTAGGCCCGGTGAGCATAGAGGGCGATCCAGTGCACCATTGGCAGCCACTGGTTACGGTACTTCTGCATATACAATGCGAAGGTCGCAATTAAACCGATCGTGGCCAGGTTGTAGAAGATCATTGATGGTAAGTAGTAAGGGGCGTTAGTAAGCCATACCGGAATCCCGTAGCTGAAGAAGTTGAGGGTAACGTAGTAGAAGAGGGCCAACCAGATGACAACTTGACTCAACCAATGCTGCTTGAGTACTTCCGATAGCTTAGGGTAGCACTGCCACAGCACCGTCCCCGCGGTGGCGAAGATCAGGAAGCTGGGGAAGACCCGATCAAGTAGGTACCATTGGTGGGCGTCTGGGCCATGAAAGACGCGGAGTGCGTAGGTTAAGTGCCAGCTGAACTCGAAGATGAGCACCAAAATAAAGGCAACCAGGGCGCGAACGGCCCGGTGATTGATCCAATGGGCAAGCATCCAGAAGAGGGGCATGATGATAATAAACTGGAGCATCATCACGTTGTACCAGAGGTGCGGGGCCGCGTTGCCGTTGATGAACTGCCAGGCAAAACTGGTCCAGTTATGGTAGTGACTGTGCTGCTGCAATTGAGGCAGAAATAATAGGTAGACCGTAGACCAGAGGATTGAAGGGACAAACAGGACGTGCCACCGGTTAAGCATAAAGCGCGGGTAGTTGCGCCAGGTGGCGTGGGGGTGGGTTCTGATTGTTGAGAACAGGATCCCAAAGATGAAAGCAGACGCGCTAAACTTGGCTAATTTGTAGAAGCCGCCCAGAAAGAATTGTTGACCAATTGGGGGCTGGGTCTGCATTAAAAAGGTGATGACCGATTGAATCATCACCGTGGTGACCGCAAACATCTTTTCAAAGTCACCAATATCAGCCCTACCAGTTGAACCTAAATGCTCCACAATAATCATGCCTTTCATTAATCTAAGGTTGATTTTAGCATCATTACGTCCTTTTATTAAAGGACTTAAAAATGTGAATTTGCGGGGGATGGGAAGTGATACACCCAGTTAGAAAAGTAAAGAAATCATTAATTGGACCGTATCAATTTTCAAAAAGGTTGACTTTAAATAAAAACAGGTTATCATAAAAGATGTAAATTGAATGATTTACGTTAGTTGTTTGAATTACACGAACGTATTTATTTATTCAGAAGGAGTGTATTTTTGATGGCAGTAGATTACGATTCCAAGCAATACTTGGAAAGTGTTGACGCTTACTGGCGCGCCGCTAACTACCTGAGTGCCGGTACCCTGTTCTTAATGGACGACCCACTGTTACGTCGGCCATTAAAGGCTGAAGACGTTAAGCCTAAGCCAATTGGTCACTGGGGTACTATTGTTCCACAAAACTTCATTTACGCCCACTTAAACCGGGTTATTAAGAAGTACGGTCTGGACATGTTCTACATTGAAGGTTCAGGTCACGGTGGCCAAGTTATGATGAACAACTCTTACCTGGACGGTTCATACACTGAAATTTACCCTGAATTTACTCAGGATGAAAAGGGTATGGCTAAGCTGTTCAAGCACTTCAGTTTCCCAGGTGGGACTGCTTCACACGCCGCACCAGAAGTTCCTGGTTCTATCCACGAAGGTGGGGAATTAGGTTACTCCCTTTCACACGGTGTTGGTGCTATCTTAGATAACCCAGATGTTATCGCTGCTGTTGAAATTGGTGATGGTGAAGCTGAAACTGGCCCATTGGCTGCTTCCTGGTTCTCAGACAAGTTCATCAACCCAATCAAGGATGGTGCGGTATTACCAATCATCCAAGTCAACGGTTTCAAGATTTCTAACCCAACTATCCTTTCACGGATGAGCGACGAAGAACTTACTAAGTACTTCGAAGGTATGGGCTGGAAGCCATACTTCGTTTCCGCATACAAGGATGCTGACCGTGACGGTGAATTCAGTGGCTACAAAGACCACATGGAAGTTCACGAAGAAATGGCAAAGACCATGGACAAGGTTATCGAAGACATCAAGGCTATCCAAAAGAACGCCCGTGAAAACAACGATGACTCTCTGCCACAATGGCCAATGATTATCTTCCGGGTTCCAAAGGGCTGGACTGGTCCAAAGAAGGACTTGGATGGTAACCCAATCGAAAACTCATTCCGTGCTCACCAGATTCCTATTCCGGTATCTCAAGACGACATGGAACACAAGGACATGCTTGTTGACTGGATGAAGTCTTACAAGCCAGAAGAACTGTTCGACGAAAACGGTCACCCAGTTGCTCTGGTTGAAGAAAACACTCCAGATGGTGACAAGCGGATGGCTATGAACCCAATCACTAATGGTGGTAAGGATCCTAAGCCACTGATCCTGCCTAACTACCGTGACTTCGCTATTGATGTTCAAAAGCCAGGTACGGTTATTAAGCAAGACATGCTTGAATGGGGTAAGTACCTCAGCAAGATGGCAGAACTGAACCCAGATACTTTCCGTGGCTTCGGTCCTGACGAATCCAAGTCTAACCGGCTCTACGATCTTCTTGACAACGACAAGCGTCAATGGATGGAAGGTATCCACGAACCAAACGACGAAGACCTTGCTCACTCTGGTCGTGTGATCGATTCACAACTTTCCGAACACCAAGCAGAAGGTTTCCTTGAAGGTTACACTCTGACTGGTCGTCACGGATTCTTCGCAACCTACGAATCATTCGGTCGGGTTGTTGACTCCATGCTGACTCAACACATGAAGTGGTTACGGAAGGCTAAGGATCTCTACTGGCGTAAGCAATACCCAGCATTGAACTTCGTTGATACTTCAACTGTCTTCCAGCAAGACCACAACGGTTACACTCACCAAGATCCAGGTCTGTTGACTCACATGTTCGAAAAGGAACGTCCAGACCTCGTTAAGGAATACCTGCCAGCTGATACTAACTCACTGATGGCTGTTTCTAACAAGGCCTTCAACGACCAAGAATGCATCAACATCTTCGTAACTTCCAAGCACCCACGTGCACAATGGTTCTCCATTGACGAAGCTACCGAATTGGTTGACAACGGTCTTGGCTACATTGACTGGGCTTCTACTGACCAAGGCAGCGAACCAGATGTTGTCTTCGCTTCTGCTGGTACTGAACCAACTGAAGAAGCTCTTGCTGCTATCGACATTCTTCACGACAACTTCCCTGAACTGAAGATCCGTTACATCAACATCATCGAAATCATGAAGTTGATGAAGACCGACAAGAACCCAGAAGGCTTGACTGACGCTGAATTCAACCGTTACTTCACTACGGACAAGCCAGTTATCTTCGCATGGCACGGTTTCCGTGATATGATCCAAGCTCTGTTCTTCGATCGTGCTAACCGGAACGTTCACATCCACTCATACGAAGAAAATGGTGACATCACTACGCCATTCGACATGCGTGTATTGAACGAACTTGACCGGTTCCACCTTGCTAAGGACGCTATCCAAAGCGTACCTGGCTACGAACAGAAGAGTGCTGCCTTTGTTGCCAAGATGGACAACATGATCAACAAGCACAACCACTACATCCGTTCAGAAGGTAAGGACTTACCAGAAGTTACTAACTGGACTTGGAAGGGGCTTAAGTAATCGACTGCTGATTACTCAATAAACACTCATAAATAAAAGAGAGGACGTTAATTTAACGTCCTCTTTTTTAGCATAGATTATTTTTTCTTTGGAATGATGATCCGTTGCTCGAAGTAGTGGTCCTTTGAACTGCGGTCATTGCTAGCGCCTGGGTAGCGGGCCAGGATGATCTGAAGGTTGCGGAGACCCAGGTGGTGATTCCGGCCTAGGGTAACCGTATGCGCGATGGCGGTCAGCTGGTTGAGGTTGACCTTGGCCTGGGCGGTTGAATTGCCGATGACGATGAACTGTGCAAACTGGTTCTCATAGAGGCTAAAGTCGACCAGCTTCTTTTCCGACTTCGCGGCAGCTCTGATGGCGTTGTCAAAGAGGATCGTGATGATCCTGATCGCATCGACCTGCTGAAGGGTCTGGGTAAGCTGGATTGGATCAGCAATCTCAATCTCCAGGTTGAGCCCCTTATCCATGGCGACCGAGATCTTGTTATAGATAACGGCCTTGATGCCGGAATCCTTGATATTCTTGAGGGGCCCGATAATACCGGTGGGTACTTTAATATCACGCTGGGTGTCCCGAGTCAGGTGGCCCAGGGCACGCTTGGCATAGTCGAGGTTGTTGGTTTTCAGAGCACTCGAGAGGCTATAGAGAATATTCTGATAGTCGTGACGGAAGCGGCGCAGGTCGTCGGTCATTACTTCGAGCTGGCTGGTGTACTTGGCAAGGGTGGCCAGACGGTATTCAGCGTCGTCGGCCCGATCGCGGTTGGCGAGATACTTACTGGTTAACGCCATCGCTATCAGTATGATGGCAAAGTAGCCGAAACAGATGGCCAGGTAGGCCAGGTAGTTGGCAACTGGCGGGGCACTTTCGGGGAGTACCGGCGGCAGTGTCAGCCGACGATAGTATTGGGTATAGTAGAGGAAGTACGCGATGGGGAGGAAGGCCAAGCTGAACAGCCATTCGCTTAGGGCGTGGTCATCGCGCAACCGACTGAGGTAGTGGTTAAAGAAGGGCCGGGTTGCGCGGATGATGGGCAGCGTCACCGTATAGCAGATAAGAATGCTGGTGTTCGTAATGAGATAGTAGACGCCGGTGCTGGGGAGCAGGGTAATTTCAAAGATCGCAATAATCCCCGACACAATCGTCTGGACAAAGTAGTAGACCAGCATGCTGTAGCCGAATCCGGCAACCAGATCGGTAAGCGAACCGGTGCCGTGATCGACCAGAAAATAAATGAGGACGATGGTGACAATGATCCAGATCAAATCATTTAGGAAAAAGAAGAATGGTAGGAAGAGGGCCCCAACGGCGATGATCAAGTAAAAATAAAACGGGATCCGCCGTAAATGAAGATGTTTGTAAGTGCCAAGGAAAAAGATCGGATAAAATATGCAGGTCTTAATGGCCCAGACAATGAGGTAACCAAGCGATGGCGCCAGGGTAAACGGGTTAATTAGGTTAAAATAAATCATATCAAAACTGCCTTTACAAGAATTATTGTATACTTATGGCATACATTAAATGGGGAGAAATCGCAATGAAAAATAACGAACTAAGCATTACCTGCCCTACTTGCGGCAAATTAAACGTGATTGGGAGTAAGCGTTGCAGTAACTGCGGGCGGCCTTTACCTGCGCAGAAGCAGTGGGAAGGACAGCAACACCGGCCGCTATCTAAACGGGTGGTCGGGGTGATCATAACGATTGCCGCCGTATTAGCAATCGGCTTGCTTGGCCTTATCATTCAACACAACCAGGTATTATCTTATACGACTTTTGTCAATAACGCACCACAGAAGGTGATCTTCTATGATACGCATCGTCGTCCTGTTAGAACGCTTTACTTAATTGGTGACCGCCGCAAAAAAACCGCTACCGGAGTTCAGGGGACTCTGGTAGTGGCGCGAAAAATCCATCTTAATAAGAACTACCGATCTTTAAAGGCGGTTCGCTATGTTGATAGTCGGCAGCGCGGTCTGCTGAAGATCCAATCCGAACCAGTAATGGAGTTTTACTACCCCAGTCGGAATGGAAAGCTGAGGTCGAATGGTCGGTGCAAGATCGTTGGCCACCCAGAGATCAAGTACTTTAGCTGGCAAGGCACCAGTGGGCGGGACAACTAAATAATTTTAAGCGGTGATTCGAGCTTCTTTAACTGTGCAAACAGGCGTTTAGTCCGTAACCGGGAGAATGGGTAGTCCTGATCATTACCCATAAAGCGAAGGGTGTGGTGCTTAAGATTAACCGAAACAACCTTAAGCGGATTGATCAGATAGTGCCGGTGCGCCCGGAAGAGAACGGGGAACTCATTTTCGAGCTCGTTCAGGGTGACGTTGATGGTGAGCACCTGGTTGTCCGTGGTGTGGAGAAGGGATTGGTGCGAATTAGCAGGGGTGGGTTCGAAATAGTAGATGTTGCTCAGGTCTTCTTTCAAGTATCCCGCACTAGTCTTGAGCGTCAGCCATTGAACTGGTTGCTGATGTCGCTGCTTCTTGGTAATGAATATAAAGTCGTCTTTGAGCTTGGCTGTAATGTCATTGTGGTCCTTGGCAATGAAGTCTAATGCCTCACTCTTGAACTTGTAAGTGGTGGGCAAAAACTCGTCGTGGACGGTGATGAAGATAATTGTCGCGAAGGCATCGTGTTGCCGAATTTGCTGGCTGGCTTGCAGGCCGGCTTTTTTGTTGGCATTGATTTCGATGTCGAGTAAGAAGACATTATCAATGCTTGGTTCCGGAAGTTTGGCCATCATTGAATCAACGTCGGTGAAGGGAAGAATGGTCATCTTAGGAATCTCCAGGTCTGCTCGGATCTTGCGCAGAGTTTGCTCAAGGTAGCGCTGCTCGATCCATTTGTTTTCTAGAATAAAAACGTTCATTAGTAATTTCTCCCCCCCTAAATCTGTTCACTGATTATGATAATGGTACAGTCCCCAAATCATCAATGATTCAGTATTCGATATGTTATTATGTATCCCTGACTGAAAAAAACATCATTTCACTGAAACTAACGGGGTGTAAACGGTATCTGGGGAAGCAGGGAAACTATGCTATAATTAGCAATTGCTGATATTAACGTAGAGGAGAAATTGAAATGAGTTCATTAAAAAAAGCGAGTAAGGTCTACTTAACGATCGGGTCACTGATCTTCGGCATGATCTTTGGGGCAGGAAACCTGGTTTTCCCGGTTCACCTAGGCCAGCTGGCCGGCCATAACTGGTTGCCGGCCGCCATTGGTTTCATTGTCTCGGGGGTGTTTCTGCCGCTCTTCGCCCTGTTGGCGATCAGCATCACTAAGTCACGGGGGCTTTTTGAGCTGGCCCTGCCGGTGGGGCCGTGGTTTGCCCTGATCTTTTTGGTGCTGGTGCACGCCACGATCGGGCCGCTCTGTGCCACGCCGCGTTCGGCAACGGTGCCGTATGCAATTGGGGTGGCGCCCTACCTTAGCGCGGCCATGCAGCCCTGGGGCCTGGCAATCTATACCGGCCTCTTCTTCCTGCTGGTGTACTTCTTCGCAACGCGCGAGGGTAAGATCACGGAGATCATTGGCAAGGTCCTCAACCCGATCTTCTTGGTGATGCTCTTTGTCATCTTCTTCATGGCCTTCATCAAGCCGATGGGCAGCCTGCACACGCCTAAGCCGACGAGCGAATACCTGCAGCATGCCTTCTCCAGCGGTTTCTTGCAGGGGTATAACACAATGGACGCCCTGGCAATGCTGATCTTTGGAGTAACCATCATCGCCGCCGTCCAGCAGATGGGCTTCAAGCGGGGCCAGCAGACCTCGCTAGCGACGGTCAAAGGCGGAATGATCGGGATTGCCGGGGTCGGGGTCATGTACCTGGGGCTGATCTACCTCGGAACCACTAGCCGCAATCATTTTGCTGTCGCGGCCAATGGGGGAACCACCCTCAACCAGGTGGCCCACTACTACATGGGAAACTTCGGTAATGCCCTGCTGCTCACGTTGGCAACGATCACTTGCATGACAACCGCCATGGGACTGGTGATTGCTTTTTCGCAGGACTTTCATGACCGGTTTCCTAAGATTTCTTACAAAGCCTTTTTGCGGCTGAACTGTTTGATATCATTTGTAATCGCTAACTTGGGGCTGGATAAGATCGTGACCTGGTCAACGCCGGTCCTGATGCTCCTGTATCCATTGGCAATCGTCCTCATCCTCTTGGGGATGTTCTCACCACTGTTTGATAACGCGGCGATCGTCTACCGCTGGGGGCTGCTATTCACCTTTGTCCCGGCAGTCCTGGACATGGTCAATGCCTTCCCGCCGGTTCTGCGCAATCTATCAGGCGGCCAGGCGCTGATCAGGATTGCCAGCCACATCCCACTTTACTCGCTGGGGCTCGGGTGGCTCTTGTTCGCCCTCATCGGGGTTGCCGGCGGCCTGCTGGCTTGGCGGCTGCGTACTTCCCACGGGTAGTGTTAGTGTATAATGTAGGTATCATAATGTGGTGAGGAGGCGATCACGATGGCTAGACAGTATTTGAGTATTGATGTCGGCGGCACGGCAGTGAAGAGTGCCCGGATTGATCATTCCGGAAACATCATTGTCAAGCGCCGCACCGCCACGCCCCGGGATCAGGCAGCTTTTCTCCACTTGTTGACGAGCATTGTGGATCGCCAGCCCGGGGTCGCCGCTATCTGTGTGAGCGTGCCGGGGATCGTCAACCCAGCCACCGGGGCGGTCAAGTTCACGGGGGCCCTGGCCTTCATGGGCAGCTTTCCACTGGCGGCCTACCTGCGTCAGTACGCCGGCTTGCCGGTCTATGTTGGCAACGATGCCAACTGCGCCACCCTGGCTGAACTCTGGCTGGGGAACCTTACCGACGTCCGAAACGGGGCGGTGATCACCCTGGGGACCTCAGTTGGTGGCGGGCTCGTCATCAATGGCCAGCTAGTACATGGTCCGAACTTTCGGGCAGGAGAACTAAGCGCAATTGTCAATAACTACGACCATGCGGATCCGCACCAGGCCACGGTTGGCGCTAGCACCTCGGCCGTTAAGATGATCATAGCGGTGGCCCAGGCCTGCAACCTGCCAAACCTTAAGGATGGTCAGCGGGCGTTTGAAGAGATTAGTAAGTGTAAAGGGCCTGCCTGGTCGATCTTTACTGATTTCTGCCGACGGGTGGCCGTGCTTTTGATTAACGTACAGGCCGTAGTTGACCTTGACCGGATCGTGATTGGCGGCGGGATCAGTGCCCAGCCAATTCTGATCAGCGAGGTCCGGCACCAGTTTCGGCTGCTCCAGGAGGGGGACCGCCGCCTGCATGACGACATCGAAATGCCGACAATCATGGCGGCCCGCTTCGGTAACGGAGCAAATCTGCTGGGGGCCTTGTATGGGTTACTATTGAAGATTGAGGAGGAAGATTGAGATGCGTGCAGTGGCAACTGATATTGACGGGACCTTTCTGACCAACCGGCGTGACTATGACCGGCAATTATTTGACAAGGTTTATGCGGCAATGGTTGAGAAGGACATCCGGTTCATTGTGGCCAGCGGGGACCAGTACTACTTTCTACGCAGCCTGTTTCCACAAGTGGCCGACCAGCTGGCCTTTGTGGCGGAAAATGGCGTGTTGACCATTGACCAGGGGACGGAGGTACACTGCGGACGACTGACGATGACGGATGCCCAGGCAGTAATTGAGTACCTGGAGAAGCTCCCGGGGGTTAACTTCATTGTCTGTGGCCGGCGCAGTGCCTATGTCTTAAAGAGTGCACCCGCCGAATTTCGGACCGGGGCGCGCCGGTTCTATACCCGGATCAAGGAGGTTGCGGACTTCTCTGTCATCCAGGATGATGTGATCTTCAAATTCGCTTTGAACGTCCCGCCCGCCCAGCAGGAAGAAATTTCCCGGGAAATCGATACGCGTTTTGCCGGGATCATCCGGGCGACATCCAGCGGCAACGGGTCCATTGACCTGATCATTCCGGGGATGGATAAGTCCCATGGTCTCAAACTGCTACTGACCCGGTGGGGGATCAGTCCCCGGGACCTGGTCGTGTTTGGCGACGGGGAGAACGACCTCGAGATGTTTGAATTGGCCGGGACCAGTTACGCGATGGGGAACGCGCCCCAGAATGTTCAACAGGCTGCTACCCACGTCATCGGCACGAATGACGAGCAGGCAGTCTTGCACACACTTGAGAAGTTAGGTGAATAAAATGGTGATTCAGTTTAAAATAATTTTTACTGGAGCATTAGCTTTTACATTGATCTGATCTTAGCTGGCCTATGCATATACAGCTATCGGGGCGATCATTCGGTGGGCGAGTACATTATCGATAGTATTTTCCTGCTGTCCTTTATCATTAGCCTTTTCTTTGATCTCTTTAGCGTGCACCGGAAGTGAAATGATTCAATCTAAAAAGCCTAAGATTATCGAAATGGTAATCCTAGGCTTTTCTATTTGGTATTTACTTGTTCATGTACGGGAAGTGCGCCATCTCAGGCAGCCGGTCCCACCGTACTGGGTAGCCGGCACCGTGAGCACAGAAGACCGAATCGGGAGTGTTTTCCAGGTCGGCCATCGGGTCATACTGTCGGTCATTGATGATCTCTTTGGCGTTGTGACATGGTTGGTAGCCGGCGACAACACACTCCAGCTGTCCCTGGCCATGGGTGTAGTTCCGGACTTCCTGGGCATAGTCACGCATTGATGCCACCGGAGCCTCGCCGGTGATGGTAGTGGCCACTCCATTATCAGTTCCGAGCTGGAAGCTGCCATTCATCCGTTGAATGTCGTTGATTGCCCGGCCAACCTCTGATTGGGGAACAATCAGGCGGAACTGGTACCATGGTTCCAGCAGTTGACACTTCTTTTGGGCCCGAAGCTCCATCAGCCCCTGCCGTGCAGCCCGCCAGGTCGCCTCACGAAAGTCGCCGCCGACTGAATGGACAATACTGCCGCGACCGCCAACTAGGGTGATCTTGACATCGGTCAGTGGGGCCCCGATCAAGACGCCACGGTGCTCCTTGGCACCGAGACTGGTCATGATCTGCTGCTGCCAGTTGTGGCTGAGAACATCCGTCCGGCACTGGTCGGCGAAGGTCAGGCCGCTTCCGGGCTGGCCGGGTTCCATCAGGAGGTGGACCTCGGCGTAGTGACGGAGCGGTTCAAAGTGCCCAACCCCCTCGACGGTGTCAGTGATCGTCTCTTTATACAGAATGCTCCCCTGATCAAAGCCAAGCTGGAGTTGGAAACGTTCGGCCAGGAGCTGCTGGAGGACTTCCAGCTGGACCTCACCCATCAGGTGAACGTGAATCTCCTGGAGGTGTTCCGACCAGGTGACCGCCAGCTGAGGGTCTTCATCTTCCAGCTGTCGCAGGGCTGTCAGATAAGCGTGAATGTCGTTGCCCTGGGGATCGACGGCGTAGCTCAGGACTGGCTGAAAGGTGGCTTGTCGCAAGTTGTCTTCTGCCCCCAGGCCCTGGCCAGGAAAGGTGGTGGCGAGCCCGGTGACGGCACAGACATCACCGGCGGGAACCGTTTGCTGAATAGTAAACCTGGCTCCGTTATAGTCCCGAAGCTGGTTAGCCTTCTCATCACCCACGAGGGCAGCCTTAGCCTGTAGCTGGCCCCCGGTGACTCGTAGCCAGGTCAAGCGATCATTCTTATCATGGGAGATCTTGAACACCCGGGCTCCAAATTCCTGGTGCGGGGTAAACGGCACGGTCCACTTGGCCAGGCCCGCCAATAGGTCGTCAACTCCGGTCAGTTTAAGAGCGGCCCCGGCATAGCACGGGAAGACCTTCCGCTCCCGGATCAGGCGTTGAATCGTGGCGGGCTTGAGCTGGTCGCTCTCCAGATACTCGGTTAACGCATCGTCGTCTTGACTAGCGATGGCCTCGGTGGTGTCTGTATTGAGCGGGTCAGTGAACATGATACAGCCTGGTGAACAGGACTTCTGCAGATCTTTGAGGACTGCTTGTGGATCGGCCCCTACACTGTCCGTCTTGTTGATAAAGATAAAGGTCGGAACATGGTAGTGGTCGAGGAGCCGCCAGAGGGTCAAAGTGGTCCCTTCCAGGCCGTTGGTAGCGTCCACCACCAAGACAGCGTAATCGAGGACTTGCAGGACCTGTTCCGTCTGGGCTACAAAATCGATGTGCCCTGGGGTATCGAGCAGGGTGATTCCCAGGTCGTTGTATTTGAGCTGGGCCTCATGGGAGAAGATGGTAATTCCCCGTTTCTTTTCCAATTGATCAGGGTCGAGGAAGGCATCACCATTGTCGACTCGGCCGAGCTTCCGGCGGGCCCCAGTTCGGTAGAGCAAGGCTTCGGAAAGGGTGGTCTTGCCGGCATCAACATGGGCTACGATCCCCATCACGATCTTCTTCGCCAAACTAATCGCTCCTTACTTTTCGATTTGCACAACGAGAACGTCACACCGGGCGTTCCGATTGACGTAGTTGGTGACGGAACCGATCACAAACCGCTCGAAACCAGAGAGACCGGTCGTGCCGATCACAATCAGGTCGTTGTTGTGGTCGCTAGGGAACTCCCGGGCAATGACCCGCTTAGGATTACCGAAACGAATGTGGATGTTAACGTCCTTAACGCCAGCCTTTTCAGCCCGCGTCTTGAGGTCGTCCAGCCGTTCCCGAGTCGTGTGGACGGCGTCGAAGGTATCTTTTTCGCTCAGGATGGCATTACTGTAGCCATCGGTAATCTGGTCAACCTGGGTGACATTTAGGATATCGAGGCTGGCATCATTGCGAATTGCGCTGTCGATTGCGGCGTCGAGGACTTGACTGGTGGCCTTAGAACCGTCAACTGCAACCAGGATCTTGTGATATTGGAAATCGTCTGTCATCTTCAAAACTCCTTACAATTTACTTAGTTACCCTTATTATAAGGTTTTTGACCAGTAGCTAACATAATTATTCACACTTTTAAGGTATATTTATTGAAAACGTTTACCAGGAGGACTACACTACAAATGTAACTTAATTGTCAATTTGAAAACATGCTTTTGAAGAAGAGGGGCAAAAATATGCGTTATGTTTCAATGACGTCCCACAACATCGGGATGAACTTAGCAACAGAGCAGTATTTGATGAATGACAAGGACTTTGGTGACGAACCGCTGGTTCTGTTCTACTACGAAGAGCCTTGCATCATCGTTGGCCGGAACCAGAACACGGCCGAGGAAATTAACAAGGATTACGTCAAGAAGCACAACATCCGGGTTACCCGGCGGCTGTCCGGTGGTGGCGCGGTCTACCAAGACCTCGGGAACCTCTGCTTCAGTTTTGTGGTACCAAGCGACAGTGAGGAATTCGGGGACTTCAAGTCCTTTACCCAGCCAATCGTGGATGTTTTGCACAAGATGGGGGCAACAGGAGCCGAAGTCAGCGGCCGGAACGATATCCTGGTTGATAGCAAGAAGTTCTCCGGTAATGCTATGTACTCCCGGAATGGCAAGACCTTCTCACACGGGACATTAATGCTGGACGTTGATCTGAGCGTGGTTGCCGACGCTCTGCACGTGGCCAAGGACAAGATCGCTTCTAAGGGGATTAAGTCTGTTCGCAGCCGGGTTACCAACCTGCGGCCATATCTGAGCGACGAGTACAAGGACATCGATGTTCCAACCTTCCGGGATGACCTGATTAAAGGCCTCTTCCACGTTGACAGCCTGGACGAGATCAAGGACAAGCAGTACGTGGTAACGCCAGAAGACCAGAAGGAAATCGACAAGATCTATGAACAGTACTACAACAACTGGGATTGGGTCTACGGTAAGAACCCTGAATTCACTACCAAGCGGCGTAAGCACTTCGACATGGGAACGATCGACGCCCGGCTGGATGTCAAGGACGGCGTAATCAAGAATATCAAGTTCTTCGGTGATTTCTTCGGCCCGCAAGACGTTACGGAACTGGCCGAGAAGCTCAAGGGTGTTAAGTATGACCATGACGCCATCAAGCAAGCACTCGACGATGCGGGTACTCAACAATACATCACTGGGATTCCAACTGCCGAGATTGCGGACCTCCTGGCATAATTGAGCTTTACATGGATATTTAGTAAAATAGGATCAAGACACGAAATGTGGCCATCCTATTTTTTATTTGGCCAATAGAAAGCGAGTAATTACATGAAAAATTCTGATAAGGTCATAACGGTGACGTCGGTGGCGGCGGTTGTTGCCCTGGTGCTCGATGCCATCATGTTTGTTCAGCATGGCCACTCCCTGCTGTCCAGCAGCGTGTGGCCGCGGCTGGCGCTGTTCATTGTCTTGGCGGTGATCGTCAACGCCTTGGCCCTGGTTAAGATGCGTTTCTGCGGGTATGCGACGATTCTGGTGAACCTCTACTTTGCGCTTGCCAGTTTGGCGGCCTTTCAAATGGTGACCCCCCGGACAAGTGCTTATGGCCTATTCGTCGAGGCACTGAGTATCATCGGAATCCTGCTGGGCGCAGCGGGAATTTACTACGGCATCAAGCAGCGTTCTGACTATACCAAGGCGCGGATTGAGAAGCTGATGAAGAAGGCGAAAGAGAAATGAAGTTAACGGTTGATGATTACCTTAAAATGGTAACGGCTGACAAGGTCCAGGTCATGGATGAGGATAAAACCGCTACCCAGGCCCAGCAGAAGAAGACCTTGACGGCGGCAGTCGAGTTTGTGCAAGAGCAGCTCAATAAGGGCTACCTTGGTCAGTACCGGGCCAATGTCCGGATGAGAAAGGGTAATCCAGTCAGCTTCCGACTGGAGAGCAACCTGATCAATATTCCGATGGATGAGGCCGAGCGCTTGGATCCTAAGCTGCTGGATAAGGAGCCAGCCTATCCGGTGAACCTCTACATGGTGGTAGAGAGCGATGACGTTAATAAGTCCGGCTTACGGATTGATGAACTGGCCAATGAAACCGACCAGGGGCGGCCGGCCAGTTCTTTAGTGGCTAAGATCCAGCCATGGCTTGCCGATCACCTGGCAGCCGTGATGGAAGCCCGGGCTTAGCGTTTGCTTCCCCGAGTGGGATGTTATATAATATTAAGTGCGATGAGTCGAGAGGCCTGGTAGCGACCCAAATTGCTGCCATTACTTTTTCGATATATGGGGCACGTTAACTCACCGGATTGTGAGGTGCCTGGTTGATAACGAAGTGGACATCGTTACCGACCTGAGATAGGATCAATACACAAAGGAAAGCGCGGTTACCATTTGGTGCCGCGCTTTTTGATTTCCCGGGAAATATTTCAAAAGGAAAAGGGTTAGCGGTTTTAATGCTGCTAACCCTTTTGATATCTAATAACGCATGCCAGTGTACTTTCTGCTGAGGACAATGACCAGAACTGTTGCCAGGATTCCGTAGACGGCGCCCACATAGCCGAGGTGGTTCAACGAGGTGAACTGGACCGCGGTGGAAGCGGTGAAAGAGCCCAGGGAGATCCCGATGTTGGCGAAGATGGAGTTCAGTGATGAGGCCAGGTCAAGGGATTGCGGATAGTCCTTCTCAGCAATGTCGAGGAACATCAGCTGGGTAGACGCCCCGTAACAGGAGAAGGCCACGCAGAGGAGGGCGACAACGATGATCGCTAACCACTTGAAGTTCAGTAGGGGACCAAAGGCGATGTAGAGGATCGTCATGGCAATGTAGATGTTGCCGAGCCGGTGCACACCGCCCCGGTCAGCGAGGTACCCACCAAACTTGTTGCCAATGATGAAGAAGATCCCCATGCCGAACAGCAGCCAGTTCAGCCAGGTGTTGTCAAAGCCCATCTCGTTGGTGATCAGGGGCCGAATGTACGTATAAATGGTGTAGTCAGCCGCACACACTGCCACGATGAAGGTGACCCCGAGGATAACCCGACTATCCTTCAGCAGGCTGAACTGTTTGCTGAGGGTGCTCTTGAATTGCGGAGTATCACGGGGCACCAACCAAACAAGTCCGGCAAAGACCAGGATGGTCAATCCGGAGATCATCCAGAAACTGTCGTGCCAGGAGAAGGTGGTACTGATCACCGTCCCAATCGGAATCCCCACGACGGAGGCAATACTGAAGCCGGCGAAGACCCAGGAGACTAGGCTGGCCCGTTTCTCACGCGGAGCAACAAAGCTGGCCATCACCAGGACGATGGAGATGATGGCTCCCGCAACCGTCGCGGTCAGGATTCGTGACAGAAGAAGCGAGTAGTAGTTAGTCGCCATGGCGGACCAGGTGTTGCCGACGAAGAAAACGACCATCAGGAACAGGAGAACGTGGTGACGGCGCCAGCGGTTGGCGGCCGAGGTGATGATCGGGGTGAAGATGGCATAGATCAAGGCAAAGACCGTTACCAGGAGCCCGAGGCGGGAAAGGGAGTCGTGATATTCATGGGCAATATCGGGAAGGACCCCGACGATCATGTACTCGTTACAGCCGAGCATGAAGGCAACGAAGACAAAGAGAATTGCTTGCAGACGATATTTCATAATAGCGACCGATCGACAGGCAGGAAGGCCGTCGAAATTTCCTTTCTAAAAGATTTCAAACTCACAATAGTGTAACCGAGATAGACCAGTAATGCCAGTCTAAAAAGGCCCGGATCACAAAATAGTTTTGGATCCGGGCCTTTTTAAGGATTATATGTATACTGAAAGAACTAAACCAATTCACTTGACCAGGTAGATCTGCTCATCGATCAGGTCAAACGAATGGAGCTGCTGGTTGACCTTCTGCATTTCCTCGTCCTGGCTGAGCTGGGCCTCCTGCCAGAACTTCTTGGAGTTGGTAGCGCCGTTCTTTTCGCCGATGACTAAGAACTTAACGTCAGGATAGTTCTGCCGCAGCAGTTGGAGGACGTCCCAGTCGGTTTCACCCTTGTCCGGTGCCCAGGACATGATGACATATTCAACCTGGTCCCCATACTTCTTAATGGCGCTGATGGCGTCAAGCTTTTCGATTTTAGTGACCGGGTGCTTACCGGTTTCGTTTTCCTTGGTCCAAGCCTGACTGTCAGTGGTGTAGATCTGCTGGTTAGCGTTGTTGTTGCGCAGCCCTTTGGAGATGTAGCCATTCCCCGCCATGATTTCGAGGACGGGGGAGCCGTCGAGGTAGTCGGCCAGCGCCTTGGCGAATGGGGCGTTGACGTAGGACCACATTCCGTAGGTATCCTCAAGATAGTCCCGGAAGTTTCGCAGGGCCCGGTCTAACTTCGGCAGGGCAGCACTGTATTTGTTCCACAACTGGTCGCCGCGGGGGTCGTCCTTGGGATACTGCTGGTTGACCTGGTTGAAGATCGTGTCCTGAATGTCATCCGGCAGCAACAAGGTCGGCAGTGGTTGTGGCAGGAGGCCGCTCTTTAACAGGCGGTCGCTTTCCAGGGCATTGTTAATCAGGTATTTGATCTCTGGAAAATCATCGAAGAGGTCGCGAGCACTCATCAGTTCACTGATGTAGGGTGCCTGGTGAACGGCCTGCTGCGCCTTCTTGACGCGTTTTTTCAGTTTCTTGAGCTTCTTTGGATTCATATCAATTCCTCTCCTCACTTTAACTTCAAATCGAGTTGCTCCTGCTTGCCGTAGAACTTGTCGGTGTCGTGACGATTGGTTCGACCCTTGAGGTAGCCGTCGATCAGTTGGAAGATCTCGTAGCGGTCATCGCTGGACAACACTTTGTTGTTAAACAGGAGATCCTTGTTGGAAAAGAAAAGTTTGGCGAGGTCAAAATCGTTGCGATCAGTTTTCCCCGTCAGGTAATCGAGACTCACGTTAAAAAATTCGGCTAGTTTCCGGGCCTCAATGTAGGAAGGGGTCCGGATTCCCCGTTCCCAGTTGCCAATCTGTGAGGCTGTATTGGGTTTTTCGCCTGGCCCGAGGTGTTCGTTGAGGTGGTTAGCCAATTCTTTTAGTGTAATTTTCTGGCCCTTACGTAAAGCGCGCAGTCTTTCTGGAAACATGTGCTCACTTCCTTACTATGTCTCTATTATTTTACCATTGACAGCGGCAAATAACAGTAAAACAGTATGCAAAGTAACAGAAAGTGTGCTAAACTAATCACATTATCCAAAAATTACAACATGGGGTTAATCAAATTGAGTACAGTTGTTAAGAAAAAACGTCACCGTTTGCGAAACTGGCTGATCGGGATCGTCAGCGTCATTGTCGTCGCGCTGCTGGTTGCGGGGAGCTACTTCTTTACCGTCGCCATGGTGCCGAGCCACAAGAGCTTTGTTCATCAGTCTTCATCACGGATCAGCCGCACGGACCCGCTCTACTGGCAGAAGACCTGGTTTGCTGATAGCAAGAAGCAGCACTGGACTATGGAATCGGCCACCCGTCACTATCGGCTTGATGCCGACTACATCCCGGCCGCGCACTCAACCACGAGGAGTGTGATTATCCTGCATGGCTTCATGGGCCGGAAAGAGGACATGGGAGCCTACGCGGCAATGTACCACCAGCTCGGTTATAACGTCCTGCTTCCGGATGCCCGGGCGCACGGCCATAGTCAGGGAAAGTACATCGGCTACGGGTGGCCCGAACGCTACGATGTCCGTAAATGGGCGGAAAAGTTGATCGCCAAGAACGGGACCGACAGCCAGATCGTTATTGCCGGAACTAGTATGGGTGGGGCCACCACGATGATGACCAGCGGGATTAAACTTCCCTACCAGGTAAAGGCCTTTGTGGAGGACTGCGGCTACACCAGCTTGAATGATGAGCTGAACTATGAGGCCGGGAACCTCTACCACATCCCAACCTTCCTGCGCTGCCCACTGATCGCCATCCTGAGCGGGATCAACCGGGTCCAGAATGGCTTCTTCACGGGGGAGGCAAACTCGGTCAAAATGTTGCATAATAATACCAGGCCAATGCTGTTCATTCACGGTAGCAATGATACCTTTGTCCCGACTAAGATGGTCTACCAAAACTACGCTGCCAGCCGGGGGCCCAAGGAACTTTGGGTTGTCACGGGCGCTAAGCATGCCGCCTCCTTTGCCCACAGCCCGCAGGCCTACCAGCAGCATGTCCAGGCCTTCCTGCAGAAATACGTGAAATAGGGAGAAAACGAATATGGCAATGATAATTCTGATTTGGATTGTGGCGATCGAGCACCTGGGGATCATGCTCCTAGAGATGTTCGGCTCCCCGCAACAACAGGCCCAGGCGTTTGACATGCCACTGGAGTATGTTAAGCAACCAACGGCCCGGGTCGCCCTGGCTAACCAGGGGATCTATAACGGGATGCTGGGGGTCCTGCTGATCGTCAGCTTCTTCTTTTTCCACGGGGCCGTCCTGGTCACTGTCCTCCGCCTCCTCTTGGGCTTGATCGTCATTGTGGCCCTCTATGGCGGGCTGACAGCGACGAAGAAGATCTGGCTGGTCCAGCTGTTGCCCGCCGCGATTGCTTGGCTTTGTACCTTGATATAAAAAGGGGCTGTGACATAAGTCCCCAAAAATAAGCGGAGTTAGATGAAATCTTCGGATTTCATTTAACTCCGTTTTCCTTTAAAATTAGTAAAAGAAAAAGCACCGACCTGACCGTCGATGCTTCTCAAATACCCTCGAAAGGATACAAAACCTTGAGTACATATTATAACATGAATCAACTTAGTTTGAACATACCTACTGCTTATGAACCTGAATCGAGTCATCCGGCACACTATATTAATCGTTTAGTTGAAAGTCTGGCTGTCCGTCGACCTAGAATAATGGGTCGCCCGAGAGAGTATGATCCACGCATGCTACTAAAGCTAGTCCTACTGGCCTATAGTTATGGAATCATTTCCTGTCGGAAAATCGAACGCTTTGCTCGTGAAAATCTAGTAGCGATGTGGCTAACCCAAGAACAACGGCCAACGTATCGGACCATTGCTCGCTTTATCATTTCTGAAGAGTTAGAAGAAATGATCCAAAGTAGCTTCAAAGAATTCCACAGTTACTTAAAAGCTCAAGGAATGATTGATGAGGCTTCGTTTATTGATGGCACTAAAATTCTAGCTAATGCTAATAAGTACTCCTTCGTTTGGAAGAAGCGGACAATTAAGTATAGTGAATTGAATGTTGAAAAAGCTCGTAAGTTAATTCATGAGATTAAACAGGCAGAAGTTAAGATCAAAGTTGATGAAGAAAACTTCGATATCGATCAGCTTGATACTGTTATTGCGTTGCTTGAACAACGGATTGAAGATCTTAATCAACGAGTTAGTGAAACCGCAAAGGTTTCACCGAACCCAGCTAAGCAAGAGCGGCGCCATGCTAAAAAGTATCTTCATGCACTAGATCACTGTCGCCAAAAGCACCTTGAATATCAGGCCCAGGCACAAATCGCTGGTCAACGTAATAGCTATTCTAAGACTGATCACGATGCTACTTTTATGCGTTTGAAGGAAGATCCGATGCGCAACGGTCAAACTAAGCCGGCATATAATCTTCAAATTATGACCAATTCACAATATGTCCTTGGTTATAGCCTAATGCAGAACCCTACTGATACGAGAACTCT
>NZ_CANCWK010000016.1:0-34351 GCF_947381495.1 Limosilactobacillus galli
AACGCCCTAACGGGCGCTAAAGGGGCCTATCCATCCCATGACTAAAGTCACGGGATTTCCGGCCAAACATCATTAAAGCAGGCAATCGGAAGGTCGTAGTGCTGCAAGTACCGATTGAGCTGGCCGTATAGGATATCATCCGCACAGACAATTCCATCGATCTCGGGGTGGCGATCCAGAAACTGGCGGATATCCCCATCCCGGCTGGCCGACCAGGTGATCGCCGGCAACTGGTGCAACGTCATGCACTGCCGGTAACCAGCGCGCCGCGCCTCTTCGTAGGTCCAGTTGGCACCCGAGTCCAAGAAGACCGGCCGCTGAACACCATGGCGGGTGATCAAGCGCTCCGTGGCCGCCTGGCCCGCTTTGACGTTGTCGTTATCAACGAAACGGTCCGGATGCTGGGCGGTCGGGTGACCGATCACCACGAAGTTAAGCTGGTGCTTACGCAGGTAGGCGGTCACCGGGTCATTGGCCATCGTGTAGAAGATCAGGAAGTTATGAACCTTAGACTGGGTCACCATCGATTTGACGCTGGCCAAGAGTTCCGTCGGGTTGGGCGCAATCGCCACCACCATCTCGTACTGCAGCGGTTTAAGGGCACTGCTGATCCCCCGCATCAAGTCGATGTGGAAGGGATTTGCCGGGGCCGTAACGGTGGTCACTGGAAATACCAGCCCCACCATGTTTGATTCCCCCCGGGTCAAGTTTTGGGCGTTGTAGTTAGGCTGGTAGTTCAGCTCACTGGCCACCTGCTTGACCTTCAGCCGGGTTGCCTGACTGATCCGCGGGTTATCATTGAGCGCTCGGGACGCGGTTGATACCGACACCCCGGCACGCTGGGCAATATCTTTAATGGTCGCCACTATTTTCATCTCCACCTTGAATTGATACAAACTCTCTCAATTCTACCAGGTATAGACCCATTTGGACAACCGGAATCGGTTGCATGATGTTCAGTGCCTCGGCATACAGGCGGAGCTGACCACTGTACTTCTGAACCACCTTCTTGATTGCCGCGGGATTCGGCGTCAGGTGATCAGTCTTGTAGTCAACCAGGATGATCCCGTCACTAGTGACCAGGTAACCGTCGATGATCCCGTGAATCAGGACCTGGTCATTATCATCAGGTGCAATGTCTTCAAAGGGCTCATGGCCGTTCATGATCATCGCGAACGGTTCCTCACGGTGGTAATCGTCAGGGTGGGCCAGGATCTGCTGACCAACAGCCGTCTTGAAGAAGTCCACGACACCGGCAACGTCGATCTGCGCAGCAACCGCCGGACTCATCAGTCCCTGCTGAATCAGATCCGTGATTTCGTCTTGAACCGTCGTCGCCGTGACCGGCTGGTCGAGGGACAGTTTCTGGAAGACCAGGTGGGTTGCCGTCCCCACCTGGGTTGCCTTCGGAGCTGTTTCGTCATTTTGAATAAAACTCGGGACTGCGAAATCGGGATTAATGTAAATTCCGCTGTGCTTCTTCTCATCAGCAACGGTCGTCTCCGCATCATCAGCATAATCACGCTGGCCCAGGCGGGGGTCATCATCCTCAAAGACCCGCTTGACGTCCGTAACGGACTGGTAGGCCGTCGTCATCGTTGCCGTCCGGTGGGGGTACTGATAGCCGAGAATCTGAGCAAAGTCCTGCTGACCGGTTCGCGGAGCCGGCGCTGACGCAGCATTAGTTTTCTTCTCATCACTATTCCCAGCCGAAGCCACGGACAGTTCATGAAGGCTAGCAGCATCGAAAGTTCGCACAACAAAGCCCATGGCAGCCGCTGTTTGAGCCCGCCTATCATTTCCCGTCAGGACACTATCGGCCAGAGTTGCATCCCCAACTGCCAGCCCCGCCGCGGTGAAATGATTACGTTTGTTGGCATAACGGGTCAAGGCCAGACCCACCCAGTCCATGAATGAGTCAGCATCGAGTCGCGGCTGGGGACTCAGCACGGTTCCCTGACTCTGAAAGGCCTTCTGCCACTGGTTCCAGGAGGCGGCCAGGCTCTGGGTCTTCACCTCATCGTTGAACGAACCCGTGATAAACAGCTGCTGTTCTGCCCGGGTCAGGGCCACGTAGAGTACCCGCAGGTCCTCCGCCCGCTCGCTGCGACCGACCATGTCAATGGCAACCTGCCGCTGAGGGGTGTCGTAAACGACCCGGTCATCATCCAGCCAACGGATCCCGACCCCGGCCTTAGCGTCCACCACGGCGGAAGAATGCTTGGCACTATCGTTAAAGCCATGCGTCGCGTCGACCAGGAAGACAATCGGGAACTGAAGACCCTTGCTGCCGTGAATCGTCATCACGTTGACCGTGTTGGCGGTCAGCTGGGTTGGGGCCACCCCGAGGTCCTTATCGTGTTCCTGCATCTTTTCAATGAAGCGCACAAACTGGTACAGGCCCTTGAAGCTGCTCTCCTCGTAGGTGTGGGCCCGTTGATAGAGGGCGTGGAGGTTGGCCTGCCGTTGCTGACCGCCCCGCATCGCCCCGACATAGTCCAAGTAGCCCGTCTCCTGATAAATCTGCCAGATCAGATCCACCAGGGTCTCCTGCTGTGCCGTGTGCCGGAACTGGTCAAGCCGGTCCATCAAGGTCGCAAGCTTATGATAGAGGGTCTGCTGGCGCTCAGGACTGAGCAGGTCAGCCGCGTTCTTGTAGGGCCGCATCTTGTGGTGGTGCCGGTAGTTGTAAATGAAAGTCTTCAGGGCGGTGTAGTAGTCAGCGGCCTGGTTCTGCAGGCGGACAAAGGAGAGTTCCTGGTTATCAAGCCCCACGATCGGGGAACGTAGAACCGCTACCAGCGGAATATCCTGGTGCGGGTTATCAATCACCTTGAGCAGGGCCAGCATTACCCGGACCTCGGTAGCCTGGAAGTAACTCTCGACGTCGTGGACGGTCAGCGGGATGTCGAGCTTGTTGAACTGCTCCATCAGGGTATTGTTGATCGCCTTGGTCCGCTCCAAAATAACAACGTCGCCATATCGGACGGGCCGCATTTGCTTAGCATCCGCATCATAGATCTGCGCATGCCCCTCAACCAGTTGTTTGATCCGCCGACCGACCATCTGAAACTCGCCGATCTGCTTATCAGTTTCGCGCCGGGCCCCCTTATCCTGCTGACGGGCATTAGCGTCGTAGAGCATGATCTCGACTGGCTTAGGAGCTTCGGCATCATCGTAGTAATGGGCGGCGTATTTCAGCTCTGCATCCTTGTCATAAGCGATCTCCCCCACCTCAGGATCCATCAGCTGGCTGAACAGGAGGTTGGTGAAGGTCGTCACGTTGCTCGTCGAGCGGAAATTTTCTCCCAGGACAATCGCCGTACTGCCGGCTGCATGCTGGTAGCGCTGGTACTTATTGAGAAAGAGGGATGGATCAGCCTCCCGGAAGCGGTAGATCGACTGTTTGACGTCCCCCACCATGAAGAGATTGTGGGCATCCGCCTTAGTCAGCCGCATTAAGATACTCTCCTGAAGCTGGTTGGTATCCTGGTACTCATCCACCATGATGGCCTGGTAATGGTCCTGCAGGTTGGCAACCAATGCCTGCCAGTCTGCGTCGTCAGCAGCTGGGCAGAGAATCTGGTAGGCGTAATGTTCCAGGTCGCTGAACTCTAGAACGTGGCGGTTGAGCTTTGTCTGCTGGTACTGATCCAGAAAGTCCTGGGTCACCGCACTCAATTTGCGCAGGATCGCCTGGGCCTGCTGCGAGATCGTCCGCAATTGGTCTTCATCATAAACAAAGAAGTGCTCCTGGATCTTGCCCAGCTGGTCCTTGATCCCCTTGCGGACCGTCTTGACCGTCTCGTGAGCCGCGGTCATCTCCGTCGTTGCATCCTTCGTCATTCTTGAAAGAGTCTTAAATGACAGGCTGTTAAAGGACGCGCGCAAGGAGTTCCAGGTCACCGGCTTAAATACATCCAGCACGACCTGCAATTGCTGCTGGTCCTGGGTCAGAACCCGCTGTGACTGCGGCAGGTCGTCGGCCCGCGCGGCCAGTTGGGCAAACTGCTGTTGAATATTTTGAACCTTAGCGATCAGCGCGGGCTCATCGTCTTCTTTTCCCAGGTAGTCTTTGACCAGGCGTTCCCAGTCCTTCTTGAGCCGGTTCCGTTCTTTCTGGAGGGCCTGGTAGATTTTCAGAAGATCGGCATCATGAGGTTTCCCCCGGAAGCTGGCAAAGTTGACCTGCTGAAGGGTTATCCGAACATCCCGATCGCTTCCCCCGTTCAACTGGTCAATCAGCTGCTGGAACATCGCCTTCTCCTGCTTGACCTGGGCGACGTCTTTAGCAATATCTGCCGCCTGGGCCTGCTGGATCGCCTCTTCCTCATCGTGCTGGAACTGGCGAAGCTTCTCAACCAGAACCGGCTTAAGGTGCTGCTTGTAAAAGACCGTCTCAAGGACATCCCCCGCAAGGTCATAGCTCCGCGGCATCTGACGCAGCCAGGCCGCTGGGTCAGCCTGCGCATTGGCCACATCGTACAGTTTCAGGATCAAGTCGTCGAGGCCCTGATCGTCCCGGTCACTCGAGAAGTTGAGGACCAACTGGCGGAACGATGCCATCCCGTCAGCCTCCTGGTCGGCATCGGCGTAGTAGCGCTCACTGATCTGCTGCCAGACATCTTCCTCCAGCAGGAGCTGCTCCGTCTGGTCCGTCAGCATCCGAAACTGCGGGTCCAGGTTGATCAGGTAGTAGTAACGCTTGATCAGTTTTAGGCAAAAGGCGTGAATGGTACTGATGTCGGCCGCGGCCAGCCGGTTGATCTGGTTGGTCATCCGGTCCCGCATTACCTTGGGCTGATGAGGGTCCTGGGCGATCTTCTGGAGGGCTTGCCGAATCTTATCACGCATATTCTTGGCGGCCGCGTCGGTAAAGGTCACCAGAAGCATCCGATCAATATCCTGCCCTTCCTTGATCAGCTCAATTACCCGGTTGACCAGCACGGCAGTCTTACCGGAACCGGCCGCGGCCGAGACCAGGATATTCTTTCCCCGGGTTTTGATTGCCTCATTCTGGGCATCAGTTGGCTTAAATTCTGCCATTATTGATCCTCCCCATCATCGTTGTTCTGTTCTTTCTTGCGCACATCATCGAACTTTTCCTTGGCAATCCGGGCGTCCAGCTCATGATAGAGGCCTTGATCCAGCATGCTGTCAAACTGGTAGATATCCAGGTAATCGGTATAGTCCAGGCCAGTCCGGCGCTTGCTGCCATCAATCAGCCGGTAAGGGTTCAACTTGAGCTGACCACTGAGGATCTGCTTACCGGCATCAATGATCAGCCGCCGGTTATTGTCACGCAGCCACTGCAGCTGCTGAGCATCGGCCAGCAGGGCTTCTTTTCCCGACCCGCCATTCTTCTTCAGGGGGTAGACCAGGTCGGCATGCCCCTGCTTGGCAATGTTGTTCAACAGGTCGCTGTTGTTCAAAAGGATTCCCTTATACTGGTGGGCCTTGAGCCGCAGGTCGGTAAGGCGCTGGTCACGGTGTGCTGGTGACCCCTTCAAGAAGTCCATTGCGCTGATTTTCGGGTTGCTCAAGTGAAGGTAAAGTGCTCCTGCCAGGTTGGCCGAACTGAGCTGGAGCTTATCCAGGTTAACTTCCAGCCCGCTGAGGTAGGTCAGCAGCTGGAGGGAAATCCCATAGTAGGCCGCTGTCAGATCAAAGAGTCGGTCCCCCGACTTATAGTCCACCACCGCGAGGTACTTCTGGTTGCCAACGTCGATCTGGTCAACCCGGTCAATCCGTCCCCGCAGCTGAATGTGCCGTTGGGCATCAAGCGGGTATTCAAGCGGTGCCCAGTCTGCTTCTTGGCGGCCATTGATCTGGCCGAATTGAACTTCTGTTTCGCGTGGAACAAAGTGGGCATTGGCGGCCTGCTGACAAAGGGTCTTCAGCATTGTCTTGACGATCGACGTCAGTTGCTGGTACTGAAAGCGGGCTTGGGCCGATGAGCTTACCAGCCGTAATAACTCTGGCTGGAGCTGGTCGGCCGCATCCAGGGCCCGGCTGGTAAATCCGGTCAGGGCTGCTTGGTTCTCAGCCTTAGCCAGATCCGCAAAGCTGAGGGCAGAGTCCCGGACGAGGTTGACGAAAACCTCCATCGCCCGGTGGAAGTAGGTCCCGATCCGGTCGTTGGAAAGGGCCAGCTCGTCCCGCTTGTGCAGGCGCAGACCGTACTTCAGGAAGTACTCATATTGGTTGACATAGAAGTCCTGCAACTGGGAGATCGACGCGTAGAGAACCTGGCCCGGTTCGTCCGCGGCCGTGTGCAGATACAGGGCTTGAGCCATCGGCGCCGTGATATTCTTGGCCTGATTGCGGTAGTCGAATCCCCGCTGGATGGTATCAAGCCGCTCCTGCAGTGCACCATCATGTTCAGCCAGCTTCGTTAAGGCAGCGCCAACTTTATTCCAGCTGGCCGGCCATTGCGGTCGTTGACCAACTGCCATTCCCTGGTCGTCACTGAGCTGGCGGATAACCTGAACCAGCTGGTTAATGGTAGCGAGCGGCGCACTGACAAACGGGGTTGCATCCGCCTGGCCGGCGGGACTAGTGGCCAGCGGGACCGTCTTGCCGGTGATATTAAAGAAGCGGGCCGTATCAAGCAAGTATGGCGATGGCTTGAGTTCCTTATCATCCTCCCCAAATTGGGGCGCCGAGATAATCAACTGCTCACGCGCACTCATGAAGCCCTGGTAGTGCAGGAAAGGTTCGTCTTCCAGCTGGTCCACCGCGGTCGCCGGCAGGTACTGCGAGTCGGCATCAAGGTACCTGCTTAAGAGGTCCTTATCACTATCCGTCAGCAACCCCTCATCATCGTGAACCTCGGGCATGACATCGTCCGTGGCCCCGATCATGAAGGCCACCCGGTGACTCTGGCTCTGCACGATCCCCGTTTCGGAAATGACCACTTGGTCGAGAGTTGCGGGGATCTGAGAGTACTGTGCCGCTGCGAAACCGGCCTGCAGAACCTCGCTGAAATTGGTCAGCAGATCGGTCCGGCTGTTCTTTTCGACTTGCTGGTCGCCAAGGATTAGAACATACTCCTCAATGATCTGGCAGAAGGTCGCCCAAACCTGCTTGGGCCGCCTTGCCAGGTCCATGTTTCCCTGGTCGGCTTGGTAATTTTGCCAATTATTCAGCCGTTTCGTCACCCCGTTATCGACGAGAAACTGATAAAGCTTAGTTGCGAGTTCTCGTCCGGTCTGCACCTCCTTAAGTTCGTCAAAGAACGGAATCAGGGTTTGGCCGACGAAATTCCGAATCAGTTGCAACTGATCATTGACCTTCTTCTGCCGTGAACTGGCATAGTTGGCTGCATCAGGATTAGTTCCCTTAACCTGCCAGAGCTCGGCAATCTCTTTGGGATCCTGGGTCGTCCAGGCATGCTTGCCCGCGATTGCCTGTTTGAGACACCAGTTTTCCGTCGTAAAGACCGCCTCGGCGAGTTCCCCCGGATTGGGGCCGGCCGGCAGCAGGAGCCAGGTCTTCAGAAGCTGAATGATGTCGCTCGTCCGGTAATCATGAAGGGGAATCTGGAGGAGTGCCGTCAGCAACACGACCAGTGGGTGCTTATCCATCCGCCGTTCGTGGTCATTGAAGATCGGGATCTGGTGACTGGCAAAGACTGGGTCGATCATCGTCTGGTAGCCATCCAGGTGGCGCGTCAGGATCAAAAAGTCACGGTAACGGTACTTCCCCGTCGCCACCATCTGGCGGATCTGAGTGGCGACGTGGTTAAGCTCCGCCAAACGATTGGGAACCGAGTGAACCTGGATGCTGGCGAGATCAATCAGGGGAGCCCCCGCCGTCAGGTCGATTGGTTCGGCTGCATAGCGCTTAAAGAAGCGGTCGAACGCGGCCAGGTCCTGACTAACCCGGGGACTTTGAGCGTACTCGGCGTTGTCGAGCAATCGCACCTGCTGAGGGTGGGCCTGGGCAAACTTCCAGAGCCGGTGGTACTGCATTGCCGAGTTGTAAAAGAGGTCACTCTTCTCTGGAAGCTCACTGGCGTTGGGGTGGCGCTGGTCGGGATAGCCGCGGTCCAGAGTGAATGACACCGTGGTGGTACCGGCATTGAGGATGATGGCATCGACGACCTGCTGCTCGGCAGCTGTAAACTGGGTAAAGCGGTCCAGGAAGAAGTGCATATGCTTGCTGGACGGCTGTTCGTAGAGGTACTGGGCCAGCTGCTGGTAAAGGTCAATATTTCCCAGGAAATATTTCTGCAGGCGTTCCTCGTATGCGTGGTAAATCAGCTCAACGTCGTGCATCTTAGCCAGCCAGGCTGGATTGTCCTTGACTTGGCTGTCGGCCTGGGCCTTCTGGAGGATCGTCGAAAAATCATCAGCGGTGATGTTAGCCGTCTGCAGTTCCGCCAGCTGGTCGGTCAGTTTCTGGACGAAGCCGGGGTGCTGGATCTCACTGGCGTACAGGCGGAGGTCGCCGGCATGTTCCTGCAGGATCTTAGTCGTCAACATCGCCGTCCCTACCTTGGACAGGCGAGTCCGCCGGAAGATGGGTGTGTCCCGCAAAAGGTACCAGGCGAGCCGACTGAAAGAGAAGATCTGAACCCGGCTGGCAGCAAAACGCTCCTGCGTACTGCCATGATTCTGACGTTCCCGCAGGCCGTCAAGAACACTGATTTCCGTTTCAAACTTGATATGGTTGGGCACAATATAGAAGAAGGTATCCTCAGCTGGTGCCGCCTTCAGCTGGTCCGCCAGCTGATCAACCAGGACCTGCTGGTGATCAACCGCCGCGGTCCCTAGAACAAAACCCAGGCTTCCCATAAGTTATTCATCCTTTCGTGTGTGTATTACACCTGTATTTTATCATACGAACATATGTTCCAGCAAAAGAATTAAAAAATTGATGAACAAGGTCGCCAGTTTACAGAATTGGGGAAAGCAGTCGTGAGAAACGCTGCTTAAAGTGCAACCACCGGGACTGCTGGTCAAAGACCGCCGCCGTCACCACCCGGCTGTTGCGAATATCATTGACGAAGATCTGCTCCAGCTGATCAGTGGTGTCACTGTCATAGATAAAGGCGTTAATCTCGAAGTTCAGCTTAAAGCTCCGGAAGTCCAAGTTTGCCGACCCCACTGAGGACATCTTACCATCAATCATCATGGTCTTGGCATGGAGGAAGCCCCGTTGGTAGGTATAGATGGTCACACCCTCATTGGCCAGGACATGGGCATAATACTGGGTCGCCCGGTACACAAAGGGGTGGTCCGGCTTGCACGGAATCATGATCCGAACATCGATTCCGGAGTGAGCGGCTACCCGCAGCGCATCCAGGACGCTATCGTCGGGAATCAGGTAGGGGGTCTGGATCCAGATGTGGTCCTGCGCAGTGTTGATCAGCCGCAGGTACCCCAGCTTGATCTTCTCCAGTTCCGATTCCGGACCGCTGGAGACCACCTGGAGGGCAGTTGAACCGTGCTGAACCTGGATCTCGGGAAAGTACTGCCGGTAATGATTCAATTTCTCTGAGCTGCGACTAACTGAGGCGTTCCAGTCACCGATAAACCGGCGCTGTAGTCCGTAAACACCCCCGCCGATAATTCGCAGGTGGGTATCACGCCAGGGACCAAACTTCGGCAGCCGGCCCAGGTACTGGTCACCAACGTTGAAGCCGCCGACGTAACCGATCTTGCCATCGAGCACCACGATCTTGCGGTGGTCACGGTAGTTCAGCCGGAAGTCAAAGAGATTGTTGTGCGTCAGCAGGAACTGGGTCGCGTGACCGCCGCGTTCCCGCAGGCCATCGTAGAAACTCTGGCGAACCCCCATTGAGCCCCAGGAATCATACAATACCCGGACCTCGACTCCTTCAGCGGCCTTCCGCTCCAGAAGCGTCCGCAGTTGGTTCCCAATCTGGTCGTTATAAATCGTGTAGAATTCAATGTGGATGCTTTTTTTAGCCGCCGCGATCTCGTCGAACATCTGCCGGAAAAGCTTTTCCCCATCCGTATAGATCGTCACCTGGTTATGCTGGCTGAGGAAGGAGTCGTCCAAGCTTTGGAAAAGCATCACCGTTCGCCGGTAGATCTGGGTGGTGGTGTGCCGCGGCTTTGGCATATTGATGAACTGCTGCTTCTGCCGGTCAATGGCCTCCTGGATCCGGAGCTGGGTCTGGGTCTTCATTAGGTTTAACCGCCGGTGGGGCAGCTTCCGGCCGAGGAAGGCGTAGATGATGAAGCCGATAACCGGGATCAAGGTCAGGACCAAAAGCCAGGCCCAGGTGGCCGCAATATCCCGTTTCTCACGGAAAACCGTATAGATCGCCGCAATTTCGTTAATCAGGATAATGCCCAGAATAATCCAGCGAACAATCGCCCACGTTAACGCCATCACTTCTCCTCCTCACAAGTTATTATTACTATTCTAACGCACCCCCTGCTGATCGAATAGCGGCAAATCCGCGAATCTGTGTTAAGATAGCCATAAATTTTGCAGAAAGAAGTGCAGATAAATGACGCAGATTTACCTTCGCCAGGCCCAACTGGCCGACCGGGACACCATCATGCAGATTATTGCGGATGCCAAGGCCGCGATGAAGAAGGCCGGCAGTCCCCAGTGGCAGGATGGCCATCCCAACGCTACCATGATTACCGAAGACATCACCAAAAAGATCGGCTGGGTACTCGTGATCGAACAGCAAATTGCCGGCTACGTGGCCATGCAGCTCACCCCCGATCCGGCCTACCAGCATATTAAAAATGGCCAGTGGGCGCAGCCGGATCAGCCCTACGCCACCTTCCACCGGGTAGTGATTAGCGGGCACTTCCGCGGCCACCATCTCGGGCAGTTTCTGATCTCTAACCTCTTGACCCTTGGGCTGGTCAAGGGCTTCACCAACTTCCGCCTGGATACCCACCACGTGAACGTCGCCATGCAGGGACTGGCGAAAAGCTGCGGTTTTGAGCAGCGCGGTGAGATCGAGGTCGACGACAAGATCGACCCCCGGCGAATTGCCTTTGAGCTCAACCTCGACCAGTCACACCTGACCCGGCAGCATGTCGACAACGACTTCATGAAGCCGCTGCTCCACCACGATAAATAAACAAAAGACCCGCACAGAAATCTCCCGCGCGGGTCTTAATTATTTATTCAGCGATTACTGTCGGCTGAATTACTTGTCTTCCTTCTTGGCATCCTTATCGTCAGCCTGGTCATCCTTAGCCGTGTATTCCTTGCTGTCGTCTTTAGCAGCATCCTTGGCATCAACAATTACCAGCTTGCCATCCTTCATTTCAGCAACTAAGTGCTTGGCGTCCAGGTGGTCAAGGTAGTAGTCAGTGACCTTGTCACGGATTTCGCGTTCGATGACCCGCCGAAGTGGACGAGCACCCATGGTCTTGTCGTAACCTTCATCAATCAGGTACTTCTTAGCGGTTGGGGTTACCTTAACGTCCATGTTCTTCTTAGCCAAGGTCTTGTTAACATCGGCGAGCATCAAGTCAACGATCTTCTGCAAGTCTTCCTTGGTCAAGCTGTGGAATTCAACAATGGCGTTGAACCGGTTGAGGAATTCTGGACGGAAGTAGTTGGTCAGCTTCTTGATCAGGTCTTCCTCGTCCTCGTTGTCACCCAGCTTGATTGGAGCATCGCTGGAGTACCCAGCGTTGGAAGTAGCAATGATGATCGTGTTCTTGAAGTCAACGGTGTTCCCTTGACCATCAGTCAGGCGACCGTCATCGAGGACTTGCAGCAAGAGGGTGATAACTTGTGGGTTGGCCTTTTCAATTTCATCAAGTAGGATGATGGAGTATGGGTGCCGACGTACCTTTTCCGTCAGGGTGTTGCTGTTGTCGTCGTAACCAACGTAACCAGCCGTCGTCCCGATCAGCTTAGAAACAGCCGTCCGGTCCGAGTACTCAGACATATCCAACCGGATGATGTCGTTCTTGGAACCGAACATGTCGAGGGCTAATTGCTTAGCCAATTCAGTCTTACCAACCCCGGTAGGACCAACGAAGAGGAAGGAACCAATTGGCTGGTCGCCTTCGTCAAAGCCGGCCCGGTTACGCCGGATGGCCCGCGAAACAGCTTCAACGGCTTCGTCTTGGCCGATAACCTTGCCTTCGAGCCGCTTGTCCATATCCTTCAGACGTTCAACATCGCTGGCCCCGATCTTGGATACCGGAATACCAGTCATCTGTTCAACGGCGTTCGCAACGTCTTCTGGTGTTGCCGTAACCTTTTCGTCTTCGGAGTTTTGGCTAAGCTGCTTCTTCAGGTCAGCAATCTTGTCCTTAGCAGCTTGGGCAGCCTTGTAGTCTTCCTTGGCTGCAGCGTCCTTCTGGGTCTTTTCTTCCTTCTTGATTTCAGCTTCGATCTGCTTTGCATCATGTGCCGGGTGCTTTGCAGCCAGGTGAGCGGCCGTCATATCGATCAGGTCAATGGCCTTGTCTGGCAGTGCCCGTTGTGGCATGTATTGAACGGAGTAGTCAACGGCAGCCTGGAGAACGTCGTCAGGCAACTTGACGTTGTGGTGACGTTCGTAGAGGTCCCGGATACCCTTCAGGATGGCAACCGTGTCGGCCTTGCTTGGGGCGTTAACCGTAACTGGGTTGAACCGCCGTGCCAAAGCAGCATCCTTCATAATGGTGTTCCGGTATTCGTCTTGGGTCGTAGCACCGATGACCGTGATTTCACCACGAGAAAGGGCTGGCTTGATGATGTCCGCCATCCCCTTGGAGCCGCTGTCAGATCCGGTTGAACCGGCACCGATGATTTGGTGAATTTCATCGAAGAAGAGGATAATGTTCCCCGCCTTCTTGACTTCATCAATCAGCTTTTGCATGTTCTCTTCGAAGCTTCCACGGTATTGCGTACCAGCTTCCAAACCGGAGATGTCAATGCTGATGATTTCCTTGTCCTTGATTGGAGCTGGAACATCACCGTGAACAATGGCCTGAGCCAGGCCTTCGACAACGGCGGTCTTACCAACCCCGGCGTCACCAACCAGCACTGGATTGTTCTTCGTCCGCCGGCTTAAGATTTCAGCCGTTTCTTGAATTTCCTTGTTCCGGCCAATTACAGGGTCCAGCTCACCTTCCCGGGCTTCTTCAGTCAGGTTCCGGCCAAGCTTGTGGAGAATGCTCTCCTTGCCTTCGTTTGGTTGTTGACCTGGGTGGCCAGCTTGTGGTGCTGCACCACCAGGCAATTGACCAGTTTGCCGGTATTGGGCAAACTCTTCTGGTGTAACTTCGCGACCATTAATCATGTAGCGCCGGTTCTCGGAGTTATAGCCGTTCATGCCGCCCATTAATTGGTTAAAGATGTCATTCATATCGCTGTTAAATGGATCCATTGGATTTTGAGCCATTATGCAGTACCTCCCTATTTAGTTAGTTTTTTCAAAATTTGTAGTCATTATTATAAGGTTTGACGCCCCTTGGCTACGTCGACTCGCCACGATCGCGCTCTAGGTAGTGCGTCTCCAGTTCGCGAAGGACCTGCCACATTGCCTTGTGCTGGGCACGGGCCAGTGCGTCAAGATCACGCAAATTAAGCGATGTAGAACTTGATTGTGGTTTGTTGAATGATTTATGTAAAGTCGTGTAGCCATAGCCGGAGCGCTTCGACACCTGGTAGATGGTTAAATCATTAACCTCCAGATAATGTTTTATATCGATCCGCATCGCTATTCACTTCCTTCATGATTATTATTATACCACATTTGTGATATAACACAAGCGTGATATATGAAGGAAGTGAATTAATTTTTGCTTATTTTTGACTGGTGATGGCCCACGTCCCACACCAGTCCCACCGCTCCATTGAATACTTTCTCACAATATTTTTAATCTTTTTCTAATTTAATTATTGACTTTTATTAAAAAGAGATTAGAATAGGTCCTAATCAGTTAATCAAAAGGAGGAGCCAATGATGAATAACGCTATGCACCAACTGAAACAAGCGTATGACTTCTGGTTTAGCGACAGCTTGTCCGCTTAGCCAGCAGTGATTTCATCATTGTGCTTTCCGGATAAGCCCCAAGTATCCGGAAGCCTTCTTTATATACTCATTCCAATCTGATGAAGGGTCCGGATACTGAAGTATTTCAGTGTCGGGGCCTTTTCTCATTATTAAGGAGGATGATCTTATGCCCGCTGTCAAACCCGCAATTATGAAAAATCTCAACAAAAACTTCGCCCGCCTCAAACCGGTCGGCATCCGGCAGTTCGACTACCAGGCCAGTGCCATCCCCGGCATCATCAAGCTGACCCTGGGTGAGCCCGACTTCAATGTCCCCGAGGCCATGAAGGAGGCCGCCATCAAGAGCATCCAAGACAACGACTCCCACTACGCCCCCGGCAACGGGACCGTCGCCCTGCGCAAGGCCATCGCCCACTTCATGCGCGATCGTTACAACCTGACCTACGACCCGGCTAATGAGATTGCCGTCACGGTCGGCGCCACCGAAGGGATCTATGCCTCCCTGACCGCCATCACCAATCCCGGAGATGAAGTCCTGATCGCCACTCCGACCTTCCCCCTGTACGCATCCGTCACTACCCTCCTCGGCAGCACCCCGGTCGAAATTGACACCAGCGCGGATAGCTTCGTCCTGACCCCAACCCGCCTCAAGCAGGTCTTGGCCAGGCACCCCAACGCCAAGACCCTGGTACTGAACTACCCATCCAACCCGACCGGCGTTACCTACACCCATGATCAGGTCAAGGCCCTCGCCGAAGCGGTCAAGGCCACCAACCTGATCGTGATCGCTGATGAAATCTACTCTGAGCTGGTCTACGATGGCCGTCACACCTCCATTGCTGAATTCATCCCCGACCAGACCCTGGTCCTGAACGGGGCCTCCAAGTCCCACGCCATGACCGGCTACCGGATCGGCTTCATTGCCGGCCCTAAGGAACTGATGGGGCCCGTCAGTGCGGCCCACGCCATGATGATCACGGCGGCTTCCGACCCGGCGATGGCCGCGGCAACCGCGGCTTTCGCGACCGATGCTGGTAAGGCCGCGACCCAGCAGATGAAGGCCGCCTACCAGGAGCGGCGGGACTTCCTGGTCGCCGCCCTCCGCAAGTTGGGTTTTGAAATCACCACTCCCAACGGGGCCTTCTACGTATTCGCCAAATTGCCGGCTAAGTTCGGGACCGACGACGTCAAGTTCGCGACCGACCTCGCCCAGAAGGGGAAGGTCGCTGTCATTCCGGGCTCCTACTTCGGTGCCGGCGGGCAGGGCCACCTGCGGATCAGTTACGCCGCCAGTCTCGATAATATCAAGGCTGCCATTGAACGCATCAAGCACTTTGTAGAGGAGGACTAACCATGACCAAGATTCTAATGACCAGCGTTCGGGACGACGAACAGCCCGCGATTAAGGCGTTCGCCAAGGAACACGAGATCGAAATTGTCACTACCCCTAAGCTAATCGACGATGCGGTCGACTTGACGGCCGATGTCGACGGGTTAGTAATCCAGCAACGGAGCAAGGTCGACCCCGCCGTCTACCCCCAGCTGAAGGCCAACGGGATCAAGCAGATCGCTACCCGGACAGCCGGTTTCGACATGATCGACCTGGCTGCTGCGAAGGCGAACGACCTGACCGTCACCAATGTCCCGGCCTACTCGCCCCGCAGTGTCGCTGAACACGCCCTGATGCAGATCTTCCGGCTTCTCCGCAAGTCCTACCGTTTCGATCACCAGGTAGCTACCAATGACTACCGCTGGTTCAGCGACGAGCAGGCCCTGGAGATCCACACCGCCACCATCGGCATCATCGGGGTCGGCCGGATCGGCGGGACCCTCGCCAAGCTCCTCAACGCCCTGGGCGCCACCGTCCTCGGCTTCGATACCCAGCCCCGCGATGAAATGAAGGCCATCGTGGAATACACCAGCAAGGAGGACCTCCTCAAGCGCGCCGACGTGGTCAGTCTCCACGTTGACCTCAACCCGACCTCCGAGGGCCTGCTGACCGCGGAGGACTTTGCCCTGATGAAGCCCACAGCGGGCCTGGTCAACGCCAGTCGGGGACCAGTCGTTAATACCGCCGACCTGATTCACGCCCTGAAAGCGGGAACGATTGCCGCAGCGGCCCTCGATACCGTTGAGGGGGAGGGAGCGGTCTTCCAAACTGACCGGCGGGAACGGGGGTTGGCCGATGAGCCCCAGATTCAGGCGCTCCACGACCTGGATAACGTCATCCTGACTCCCCATATCGCCTTCTTCACCAACCTGGCCGTCAAGAACATGGTCGACTTCGCCCTCACCGACGTCCTTACGATCCTGAACGGGCAGGAGTCGCCGCACACGGTTTCGGCCTAGGCATTAAAATTGACGCCCCGGGTTTACCCAAGTACACTGAGAGAAAAAGCAAGGGAGCGTTTTCTATGAGTACTTATAAGGTAAAGGCAACCAAGACCAACACTGGAATGCAGGTTTCCGCGGGAGCGCGCGGGTTTGAAATCACTTTTGACGAGCCAGAAAGCACCAACACGGGGATGAACCCGGTTGAGATCCTGCTCACCTCGTTCGGGGCCTGCCAGGCAATCACCGCCACGGAACTGGCCCGCAAGCGGCACTTTGACCTCCGCGCCTTCTGGGTTGACATTGAAGGTGATCTGGGCCGCGAGGATGTCGCCAATGACGACAACCGCTACAAGTTTACCGAGATCCGCTACCAGCCGCATGTCCGCAGTGACGAATCAGACGAGGACATCCAAAAGTTTCTCGCCGACGTTGCTCGCAAGTGCCCGGTTGAAAACACCCTGGCATTCGGGACGAAGTTTGTGCAAGACGGTTTTGTTAAAGAAAATTAAGTGGGCATTAAAAAAGTCACCCGCAGGTGAAAACCTCATCTGCGGGTGACTTTTTTCGTCGCTAATTAAATAGTGCCCACACCGTTAATTAGTAAATACCATCGTATGCCTTCTGGTAAAGGTCAATGATGTCTTGCTTCGTACCCTTACGTGGGTTGGAGAATGCGTTCCCATCCTTCAGGGCATTTTCAGCCATCAATGGGAAGTCTTCTGGCTTAGCACCGATTGCCTTGATGGATGATGGAATTCCAACAGCCTTGCACATCTCACGCATCCCGTCGATTGACTTCTCGGCAGCTTGCATGGTGGTCAGGCCGGTCGTGTCGTAACCCATGATCCGGGCCAGTTCGGCGAACCGATCTGGGCAAGCGATCAGGTTGTACTCTTCAACCGTGGTCAGCAGCAATGCACAGCAGACACCGTGTGGGGCGTCGTATTGACCACCGAGTTGGTGCGCCATGGCGTGAACATAACCAAGGTTGGCGTTGTTGAAGGCCATCCCGGCCAGCATTTCGGCTTCAACCATCTTGGTCCGGGCCTCAACGTTTTGACCATTGGCAACGGCTTCTGGCAATGCTTCTTGGATCAGCTGGATAGCTTCCTTGCATTGACTGTCCGTGATTGGGTTGTGGTCAACGGAAACGTATGGTTCGATTGATTGAACAAAGGCGTCACAGCCAGTAGCAGCCGTAACTGACTTTGGCACACCAAGCATCAGCATTGGGTCGTTGAAGGATACCAATGGGATGTTACGCCAGGAAACAACAACGAACTTCAAGTGGTCTTCCTCGTTCGTGATAACCGCGTGCCGGGTCAATTCAGAACCAGTCCCGGCAGTCGTGTTAACAGCCATCAGAGGTGGCAGTGGGTTGTCCAGCGTTTCAATCCCGGCCAGCTTGGTGATGTCGTCACCATTCGTCAGGATAATCCCGATTCCTTTACCACAGTCGTGAGCAGAGCCCCCACCGACAGTGATGATGGAGTCACACTTTTCTTCTTCGTACATCTTCTTACCAGCCTTGATGTTACGAATCTTTGGGTTAGGTTCAACACCGGTGAAGATGGCGTAGTCGACACCAGCCTTCTTCAGTGATTCAATCGTCTGAACAACGGGGCCGTTTTCAATCTTTTCCAAGCTCTCTTGGGTAACGACCAGTGGCTTGTGCATGTTAAGCATCTTAGCACGGTCACCAATCTTGGCGATAACACCAGGACCAAAGAAGTTAACACTTGGCATTAAGAAATCAAATTGTCTATTCATAAATAGTAGCCTCCTCATGGCATTTGAATACGTTCTCATAATCACATAGATTTCCGACAAAATCAAGGAAAAACGGTTATTTTTGTTCATAATTGCACAATCTTTAATAATTGTTTCATTTATTTAACTTTATCGCAAAGAAATCGATTCCAAAGAAATGAAAACGACCACCGAAAAATCAGTGGTCGTTTAATATTACACAATTATCCTAAACGATTTTCAAAGTCCTGCCGCAAGAGGGCGGCCTCCTGGTCATGGGTGTGCAGGAGCCGGTCGGCCTTGGCAACCGAATCGCTCGGCATCAAACTGATCTGCAGGTTGACCGCCAGCTGAGTCATTCCCAGTCCGGCAACCACTAGCCGCATGGCCACCTGGGCCTGAGTTCCGCCATGACCACCAAACGTTACCAGGCTGACTGGCTTGCCCTGCCATTCCTTTGCCAGGTAGTCAAGAGCGTTCTTCAACACGGCCGGATAGCCCCAGTTGTATTGCGGGAAGACCAGGACGAAGCCGTCGTACTGGCCGATCAGCTTGCTCCATTCGCGCGTCTTGGCATGCTCGTAGACGCCAATAAACGGGATCGCCGGTTCGTCCATCATCGGCAGGTCAACGTCGGCGAGCTCGAGCACGTCGAATTCCACCCGCTGGCTCTTCTGCAACTGAGCCTTCAACCACGCGGCTACCTGGCTGCTGCGCCGGTTGGGCCGGACACTGCCGACAATAATTGCTACTTTCTTCATCTTAGAGGACCTCCTTTATTACTTAACTCTATTCTAAGATCCTGATCAAAAAAGGCCAGCAATCTGCTGACCCCATTTGTCAGATGATCTTGGTAATAAGCGGACGCCGGGATGCGGCCACAACACCAGTCCGCGGCTGCCACCAATGTTTCAGCAGCCGGGCCCGGAACTGGAGCTTGCGCTGCCGCGGTTCGCGTTGTTCCCCGGACGCGACCGGGACGGCGGTGATGGCCATGGGCGACACAGCGAGCTCAGTGGCGGCTGCGCGCACCGATCGGCCAGCCGCTACGAGTCCAAGAATCACCAAGCTGAGTAATAACAGTCGCTTCACCCTTTCAATATCCATTGAAGTAGTCAATCAACTCCCTGTTTTATAATCTGACCTTATTTTAGCAGGGACTGCTGACCATCAATAGTGATTGGCACAGACTGTTAACAGATTTTACGATCCCTAAGCTTTCCTTAATTATTTATGGTAGGGCAGGCCATTGATGATCGTGAAGGCCCGGTAGATCTGCTCGGTCAAAACTAAGCGCATTAGCTGGTGGGGCAGGGTGAACCGCCCAAAGGAAATCTGCGTGTCGGCCCGCTTCAAAACTTCCGGACTCAACCCCAGCGAACCCCCGATGACGAAGGTAATGTCACTGTGGCCATAGGTCGTCAGTTGGTTGATCTCCTTGGCAAACTCCTCTGAGCTGCGTTCCTTTCCCTTGATCGCCAGGGCGTACACGTATTCGCGATCCTTGATCTTGGCCAGGATTCGCTCCCCTTCCTTAGCCATCACCTCATCCATCTCGGCCTGACTCAGTGATTCCGGGGCCTTTTCATCCGGTACCTCAACAATCTGAAATTTGCAAAACCGGCCCAGACGCTTGGCATACTCAGCAATCCCGGCCTTAAAATACTTCTCCTTCAGTTTTCCAACACCAATAATCTTAATGTTCATAATTTTCCACCGCTTTTCACAAATTATCCACATACTTATCCACAGGTGCATAACTCAATTTTCGGCTTTGCCGAATGTTCGGCTCCATTTTAACCAGTAAAGCCCTTTCGCCAGTAAAAGTTATCCACAGTTTTCCACAAAAACAGTTGTTCGCTAAGGAAGCCCAAGAAGCCAGTAATACCAATGGATCTCCGCTCCTCAATTCTACAGACATCCACTTATCAACACCGCGTCGCCCCGCCTGTGGATAACTTCTCAACCGACGCAAACGCCGTTATCACAGTGATTAAGAATTTCTAAAGCCTGTCCCGCAACTTTTCCACGGACTTATCCACAATTCATTTTAATCTCATTTTTCTGTTAAATTTTCGGTAAAAATACCACGGAATGTGCTCATCAGGCAACTGACCGTGGCATTGTAAACTTTATTCTAAATGATTAATAAATTGTTCGGCTATTCCCTTATTTTTCACTTTGAACTAGGCATATTTATGAGCAATCTTACCACAGGCCGCTGCCACAATCGCTGCCAGCAGGTCATCAATAAAGGTGTTAACGTGCCGGCCATCCTGGTCAAACTTGGACATGATCCCCTTCTTGACCCGGTCGAAGTAGCCGAAGTTCGTCGTCCCGATCGTTCCATAGATGTTGGCGATTTGCAGGGCCAGGGTCTCATCCACGCCGAAGACCCCGGCATCATTCTTAATGATACTGGAGAGCGGTTCAGCCACCTCGCCGGCCTCCGTCAGTCGGTCGAGCTCCAGCATCGCCATGGCGTTGTTCAGCAGCTCCCGCTTGTGCATGGTGTCGGTCAGGTATTCGCGGCAACGCTCCACCGTCAGGGCCGGCTCAAATTCCTTCTGGGTCTGGTAGATCACGTCAACGAGGTCTTCCAGTTCAACCCCGCGTTCATGCAGGCGATTAACGACAAAGTTATATGCCCGGGTGTCTGGATACTTGAAGTTTCGATTGTTCATTATCAATAAATCCCCCTGTCTTAGTCATTAGTTGCATTTTAGCATGAAAAAAAGGATTGCGACCCGTGCGATCGCAATCCTTTTACTTTCTTTATTGACCGTCATCCTGCTGCGATGACTGATTATTGTCACCACTGGATGCCTTCGTCAGGTGAACAGTGCTGGTCTGCTGCTTACCGTTCCGGTAGTAAGTCACCTTGGCACTATCGCCGACCTTGTACTTGTACAGAGCTGCCCTCAGGGTATTCGCATTCGTTACCTTCGTGTCGCCGAGCTGGGTGATCACGTCATACTGCTTCACCCCCGCGCTGTCAGCCGCTGAGCCGCTCTCGACCTGCATGACGACAACGCCCTTGTTGACATTGCTTGGCAGCTTGAGGACGGACTGCTGCTGGTCGGTAGTGACGTTGCTCAGGTCGACCATGCCAATTCCTAATGTGGGCCGATCGATCTTCCCGTTCTTGATCAGCTGGTTGATGATCGAAACGACTTCGTTACTTGGGATCGCAAAGCCCATCCCCTCGATTGAGGAACCCTCATTATCCGAGGAGAGCTTCATCGAATTGATCCCAATCACCTGACCAGCCATGTTGATCAGCGGACCACCGGAGTTTCCGGAGTTGATGGCCGCATCGGTCTGGATAACTGAGGTCAGTGTACCATCAGTCCCCGCCTTCAGCGTCCGGTTCTTGGCGGAAACAATCCCCTTCGTCACGGTGTTGGCGTATTCGCTGCCCATTGGCGAACCGATGGCCAGGACATCCTGACCAGCCGCAATCGAATTGGAGTTACCGAACTGGGCCACGGTGGTGACATTAGCCGCATTGATCTTCAGGACAGCCAGGTCGGTGGCGGAGTCCGTCCCGACGAGTTGGGCGTCGACCTTCTTGCCGTTGCTTAAAATTACCTGCAGGGCGTTGGAACCCTTAACCACGTGGTTGTTGGTAACAATGTAGGCGGTCCGACCGTCCTTCTTGTAAATCACCCCAGAGCCCTCGCTGGCCGTCTGGAGCTTGCCGCTATTGCTGGAATTCGACGAACTGCTGTCGCCCCCGTTAGCGTAGAGGCCGAAGATCCCCATGCCGCTGTTCTGCTGGACCTCCTGCTTATTGATGACACTGACTACCGCTCCCTGGACGGAATCATATGCCTTAGTAGCGGCACCATTCAGGTCCGCCTTGTTCTTGTTGACCTTGGTACCGCCTGACTTATTGGAGCCGCTCGGGACCCGGGTGCTGGTGACATTCTCATGGTGCTGAACAGCGCCGCCAACACCAACGGCAACACCGCCCCCAATCAGCCCGGCAACCAAGCCGACTCCAGCAACTTTCAGCCAGAAACGGTTGGTCCGTCTTGGCGACCGTTGGTTATTATTATCCATTATTATCCCTCCGTATCCTTTTTCTTCACCATACCGGTTAATTGTGAAGAATCAATGAAGTAAGTCTTTAGTTTCGGTGATTTATAACGTTATTAGTTGACTCGGGGTTGCCGGCTCAGCATCGGCCAGCTTAAAGTCGTGGTCCACCCCGAAATCGTGCTGCTCCATCATACTAGCAACGGTCAGGTGGGCCAGCGAACGCATATTGTTGTGCTGGCTCCGGTGGCCCAGGAAAATCTCCTTGGTCCGGGGACCGATGACATCCATCAGAGCATCTGCCCCCTCCTCATTGGAGAGGTGGCCCTCGTCACCCAGAATCCGCTGCTTCAGCGGCCAGGAGTAAGGGCCCATCCTGAGCATCTCCGTGTCGTGGTTGCATTCCATCAGGTAGGCATCCGCATTCCGGATTGTTCCAGCCACCCGGTCAGAGACATAGCCGGTATCCGTCAGAATGCAGAAGGTCTTGTTGTCATGGTGAACCTGGTAAAACTGCGGTTCGGCGGCATCATGGGAGACCGCGAAGCTCTCGATTTCCATGTCCCCCAAGTCGGCAACCTTGTTTGGCGCCAGGACGTGTTTCTGCTCCAGGGGAATCTTGCCGACCCGCTTAGCCATGGCCTGCCAGGTCCCTTCATTAGCGTAGACATCCATCCCGTAACGCCGCGCCAGGACCCCGACCCCGTGACTGTGGTCGCCGTGCTCGTGGGTCACAAAGATCGCCTCGACATCTTTCAGCGACCGGTCGATCTTGTTCATCAGATTCTCAATTCGCTTCCCGCTCAACCCGGCATCAATCAGGATCCGGTGATGGGCGGTTTCCAGATAGGTCACGTTCCCAGTGCTTCCACTGGCCAAAATACTGTATCGCAAAAAATCCTTTTCACTCACGTCAGATTGCTCTCCTTATTTTCCTAATGAACTGGTGTTAACACTGCCAGGCGTACTCCGCATAATCGTGCTGTTAAAGGCGTTGACCCGGAGCTGTTGAACGGTGTCGTCGTTCTTGGTACGAACCTCAATGATCCAGGTCGGTATGTAGACCGCCTGATTATGGCTGCCGGTGTTCAGAAGCTTGGTATAGGCCAACTTAGCCCACCGCACCTGGGAATTATTGGGAATCAGGTTGTGCTTGTACAACCACGTTACTGCATGCTGCTGGCTGATGGTCGTCGCCTCGGGACGCAGGATTCGCGTATTTTCCAGGTAAGTCTGGGTGTATCCCAAGACCTCACTGTTATTATTGACCCGAAACCGAATCTGCCCATCTGGTGAGTTCAACGCCCGGCCCGCCAGCTGTTGCGCATAGACAACCGTGTGGCGGTCAGACAGCTGCGGTGAATACCGGTAATGACTCCCGAGGGCAATCGAACGATTATCGCCCACCAAGCGGTTCAGCCGTTTCTCCGGATGCTTCAGGTCAATCTTAACCCCCGTTTCCAGGTCGCTGGCGAGTTCGCCAGAATTAAAGTGATAGCTCTGATCACGCAGCTTGGCAGCCTGCTGGCCCAGCTCGCCGCTCTCCCCGGAGCGGGTCCCCGCAATGTAGTAGCCGCTCTGGGCATGGTTGGACAGGTCAACACTGGTGATGGCATCTGAGCGCATCTCCTTTAGGATAACTTCCTGGCGGTTAGGCGCACTGCTAGAAATTGTAAAACGATTCTGGAAAAATAGGCTTCCGGCAACAACAAGGTCAAAGATGAGGAAGGCAAAAAGAAATATCCATTGAATTCGTTTGAAATTCATCCTTATCCCCCCTTACTTCAGCAACTCCGTGTAGTCAACCCAGTGATTATGGTATTTCACAAAATAGGTTGGTGCGATTTTGACGACCTTATCCTCCGGCCGACTGTTCTTCCAGAGATAGCCAACCCGCAGATCGGTAATATCCTTGAACCGGCTGCTGGCGTGCAGCTCGTTGATAACGGTAGTAGTCGACGGCAGCTTGACCGTCTCGCCACTGAGCGGCAGCGGCACCTGAATTGTGTACAGACTCAGCCAGTAGCGTTCAATCCCGCTCTGGGTGGCCTGGAGCTTGGCCCCGCCGTAGCCGTCCGTGTTGATGATCGGGAAACCTTCGACATAGGTCCGGTAGATAAAGGTCCGGTGATGGTCCTTAGCTTGATCGAAGCGGATGTTATCCAGCGGCATCCCGGTCTTCACTAAGGTGTTGTAGAAGTGTACGTACAGCTGGCTGGTCGTCACGACGTTAGAATGGCCAATGTCATTTTCGTAGTCCACCGTGCCGGTCGCGTGATCATAAACCAGGTGCCGGTTGGTGCCATCCGTATAGATCGTCTTGCCGCCATCATCATGCGAGGTCACGCTGGTATGCTGGTTGGTGCTCAACAGGTTAGTGCTGAGGTTATTGATCCGCTGATTGCTGATCTGATATGCCAGCTTAGGCAGCCTAAATGAATCAGGGTACATCATCATCGCGTGGCCCTTGATGATCTTGTAGTCAACCGGGATAGGCTGAACGTGCCGGCCGCTCTTGGGGAGCTTAGCAAAGTCGCCCTGGCTGATCTGAACCCGGTAGACACTGTAGTGGTAATCCCGCAACAGATAGATCTCACGGCCCCCATCAAGCGGAATGACGATGTGGTTGATTCCCTTGACCCGGTTCGTATCGATGGACTGGCCAAAGGTCTCGTTGAAGACATCGCTCGAGACACTATCCGGGTAGTTCAGCATCAGTGAATGCCGGTTGCGCAGGTAGCTCAGGTAGACATCACTGTTATTGGTCTTAACCTCACTCGTCCGGCCCATCTTCCAGTCCCGCAGATTTTTCTTAACGTTGTTGACCAGGTTGGCCCGCTGACTGTAGAGCAGGACCTGCTTGCCGTCATTATTGGTCCGCACGATGGTTGTCGGCAGGTAGACATCCCCCATCGATTGGGTGGTAAACTGCTGCGACTGGGTACTGGTGGTCTCGCGGTGGGGCCGCTCATACTGAAAAGGATCTGTCCAGATAATTCCTGACAGGACCAAGCTGAACAGGACCACCAGGGTCAGGGCAATCGTCAGCCAATTACTTCTCAGCTTCTTGATCATCCCAGTCATCCTCCTCTTCATATGGTACGTACGGCAGTGAGATATAGAAGGTCGAACCGTGGCCTTCGACACTATCAACCCAGATCTGGCCGCCAAGCATGTTGATGACCTCCTTGGAAATTGCTAGACCAAGACCGGTTCCGCCCTGCTTCCGGCTCCGGGCCTTATCAACCCGGAAGAAGCGGTCAAAGATCCGGCCAAGGTCCTTGCGCGGAATCCCCAGTCCCTGGTCGGAAATACTCATGATGACGTGGTTGTGAGTCTCCAGCAGGCGAACCGTGATGATCCCCCCGTCCGGTGAGTACTTAATCGCGTTGTTCATGATGTTATCGATCACCTGGGTGAACTTATCAGTATCAATCTCTACCCACAGGTCCTTCTTGGTGAAGTGGCGCTCAATCTTGTACTTCTTCTTGCTGGAGTCCTCTTCCTCATTCTTAATGATCATGTCAAAGCGGTTCAGGATGTAGTTGAGGAGCTCCTTGATGTTGACGTATTCAAGGTTCAGCTTCGTGGTTCCCGCATCCATCCGCGAAAGACTCAGCAGGTCGTTGATCATTCGAATCATCCGGTCAGTTTCGCCCTGAATGACATTTAAGAACTTCGGGGCAACCTCCTTGTCCTTCCAGGCTCCGTCGCTCAGAGCCTCAACATAGCTGTGTACACTGGTCAGCGGAGTCCGCAGCTCGTGGGAAACGTTGGAGACGAACTGCTTGCGCTCCCGTTCCTCCTTCTGCTGACTCGTTACGTCGTGAAGGACACAGACCAGCCCGCTGACGAAGCCGGATTCCCGCTGAATTGGCGAGAAGTAGGCATTCAGGATCAGGTTGTTGCCGTCGTTTGACATATCGATAATCATTTCTCGCTGATCGGAGTTGACGAGCTGACGAACCGTATAGTCATGCCGAATGTCGAGCACGTCGATGATTGACTTGCCGATCAGGTCGTCCTCGTGGTCCACACCCAGCAACTGCAGGGCCATGCTGTTGACGATCGTCACGTTGCCGCGGCGGTCAGTCGCCAGCACCCCATCGGACATGTGGGAGAGGACACTGTCCAACCGTCGCCGCTCCGAATCCGTCGATGCCTGGGCTTCTTCGACCCGAACAGACAGGTTGTTCACGGCCCCGGCCAGCTGCCCCAGCTCATCATTGCCCATGACCCGGACCTGGCCGGAGAAGTCTCCCCGGGCAATCCGGAGGGCCTGCTTGCGCATCTCTTCGATCGGCCGGGTTATTTCCTGGGAAATAAGAATCGCCAGGAAGAGCCCAATGGCAATCGTGATCAGGGCCGCGGAAAGGTAGATCAGGGTAATGCTATTGATATTAGAATAGACTGACTCCAGGCTGGCCCGCAGGTATACCGCCCCGATGACGTTGTTGTTGCTGTTATCAACCAGCGGAAACACGTTGACATAGTAGCGATTGTGGTTACCGTTGTCGTAGACGTTCTCCGAGTGCGACCGGTTGTTCAGCAGGGTCGCCTTAACGACCTGGTCGGTAGTCTTTTGCCCGATTACCCCCCGGTTATCGGAATCACTGGTTCCCCGGATGATCCCCTTGTTGTCGATTACCCGAATCTCCGAGATATTATTGTTGTTAACCTCAGACAAGATCTGCCGGATCTGGCGGTTGGCCTTATGGGTGTCCGAGCGGGCTAGTTGTTCGCTCAAGGAGTTGTCAACATAGGATGGCAGCTCAATCGACTGCTTGAACGTATTCAGGTTTTGATGCTCCAATTGACGCACAAAAACCGCCCCAACGCATTCCAGCGTCAGCATCAGCATCAATGCAAATACGAGGGCGATTTTAAAGCGAATCGATTGATAAAATTTTAACTTGCTGTTCACAACTGTTCAGCCTCTAATTCTGATCAGGATTTGCTAAATAGTAGCCGACACCACGCCGCGTGATCAACCATTGCGGGTGGCTCGGGTTGTCTTCAATCTTTTCCCGCAGGCGCCGAACCGTTACATCCACGGTCCGTACATCGCCGAAGTAGTCATAGCCCCAGACGGTCTGCAGGAGGTGCTCCCGGTTGATCACCTGCCCGATGTGCTGGGCCAGGTAGTGGAGCAGTTCAAACTCCCGGTGAGTCAGGTTGATGTTCTCGCCCCGCTTAGTAACCGTGTAGGCCTCCGGGTGAATCGTCAGGTCCCCAACCTTGATATCGGTGTTCTTATCTTCTTCCGCCGGGGCCTTCAGGGTCGCTTGCCGGCGCAGGTTGGCCTTAACCCGGGCTACCAGTTCCCGGTTCGAGAACGGCTTGGTGACGTAATCATCAGCGCCTAATTCGAGCCCCAAGACCTTGTCGAGTTCGGAATCCTTGGCCGTTACCATGATGATTGGCATCGTGTGCTTGGCCCGTACCCGCTTGGCAACCTCCAAGCCATCGATCTTCGGCAGCATTAGGTCCAAGATGATCAGGTCCGGATTCTCGCTTTCGACCTTCTCCAGGGCCTCCTCGCCATCGTAGGCGGTTACGACCTCGTAGCCTTCCTTCTCAAGATTAAATTTAATGATATCTGAAATTGGTTTCTCGTCATCTACGACTAGTATCTTCTTTACCATTTCAAAATCCCCTCCATGGGTGATTGTTTACTTAATCAAAACTTAATAACCGTGCCCCCATTATAGCACAGCTGAAGTTTTTGTTATTTTTCGACGAATTTGTGTTGACAGTTAGGGGCGGTGGTGGTAAATTAATAAGGTACCTTGTTGAGAGGTAAAAGATATGGGCAGTTAGCTCAGCTGGCAGAGCAACGGACTCTTAATCCGTGGGTCCAGGGTTCGATCCCCTGACTGCCCATCAGAGGTTTACAGAGATTGAGATCTTCTCAATCTCTTTTTTTGTGCCTCCAGCCCCCGCGGGCCCCAATTTCAAATTAATTGCAAAAAAGTTAGAAAAACTGCTTGCAAAAAGTGCCATAAGTTGATATTATAATAACCGTTGTCAATGACATGGGCAGTTAGCTCAGCTGGCAGAGCAACGGACTCTTAATCCGTGGGTCCAGGGTTCGATCCCCTGACTGCCCATTATGTTAAAAGACTGGTGATTTTTCACCGGTCTTTTTTGTTTTTTCAGTTCAAATTACTAAGGACCGCGGCAGGTCAACGCTTGTCGCGGTCCTTTTTCTTTTGCTAATCATTCGGCCAGCTTATAGCCGAACCCCCGGACCGTCAGCAAGTGGACCGGATGGTGCGGGTCATCCTCAAGTTTGTCACGAAGGTGGCTGATATGAATATCAACAATGCGCGACGTATTGAGAATATCGTATCCCCAAACGCCGTTAACCAGCTGGTCACGGCTGAGAACCTGGTTGCGGTGATCAATCAGGTACGACAGCAGCTGAAACTCCTTAGGGGTCAGCTCAACCTGGACTCCATCCTTAAGAACTTGGTAGTTCTGGTAATCTACCTGCCAGCGGCCAATTGCGACCATTCCTGGTGAGGCGAGATTGGTTGGGGCTTCCGGCTCCTGAGTCTTTACGTGTTGGTAGAGCCAGAGCCGCTGCTCGATCAAAGCTCTAAGGACCCGTTCTGCAAACGGGACAGCAATCACGTCATCAGCTCGCGCCTGGTACAACTTGCGCTGAATCCGTTCCGTTAACCGGGGAACGAAGACAGTGATTGGACCGTGAACCTGGGAACGAACCAGCGTCATCGTGGCAATTGCCGTATCGAGGGTGGATGCATCAAGATCCCACCAGACCCCTGCCGGCTGCTCGTGTTCCAATTCAACCACCAGGCCGGTCGGTGTCGTTACCTGTTCAAACGTCCAGGCAGCCCGCTTGCTAAGCCGGTCCAAGCGGTTGATCAAGTCAGGGTTTTGACCCATTAGCAGAAATCGGTCGGTCATCTTTTCCTCCAAGGTTTACACAACTTTTACAATAAGAAGACTGAATATTTACAGCCCCTTGCTATTCTCTATTTGTACCATACGAAATTAATGAAAACAACTAGGGAGCATTCGCGATGAAGAGAATTATCACAATCGTCATCACGGCAGCAATCATTGTCGGTCTGGGGATCGGCTGGATTGCTGCCAAAAAGCAGCCGCCACTGTCAAAAGTAACAATCGTCGGTTCCAGTGCCCTCCAGCCGCTGACGGAGGCCGTCACAAAGGAGTACCGGACGGTTAACCCCCGGGCCAGTATCACCGTCCAGGGCGGCGGGTCGGGGACCGGATTGAGTCAGGTTCAGGCCGGCGCCGTCAACATCGGCTCATCAGATATCTTTGCCGAGCAGAAAGGCGGCATTGATCAACAAAAACTTCGCGATCACATCGTGGCGGTTTCGGGAATCGTCCCCATCGTCAACCGCGACCTGGGCATCCATGACCTTTCCCTCACCCGGCTTCGCCAGATCTATACCGGCCAGGTCACCAACTGGCGCCAGCTGGGCGGCCCCGACCTGCCGATCACCGTGATCAACCGAGCGGCCGGGAGCGGTACCCGGGTGGCATTTGAGCAGGTCGTCTTAAAGAACCGGCGCGCGGTCAACGCCCAGGAACAAGACTCCAACGGGACGGTCAAGGAGATCGTGGCCCGGACCCCGGGCGCCATCAGCTACATCTCAGCTGCCTACCTCAGCCCGCAGGTTCAATCCCTGAAGATCGCCGGGGTAACGGCTACAGCCAAGAACATTACTACCAACCGCTGGCCGCTGTGGTCATACGAGCACATGTATACCCAGCAAAAGCCCACTCAGGCCACTCAAAAGTTTATCGACTATATGCAGTCCAAGCAAGTCCAGCAGACTCTGGTGAAGCAGGCGCACTACGTCAACATTCACGACATGCAGGTACAAAAAGACGCCGCCGGAAGAATTCAGGGAAAGGAGTAAGGCCATGGACGATTTACGAAAACAACTAACCCAGCCATCACCAGAGAGTCATCAGGAATGGACCGGCCGGATTATCAGCTCCCTGGCCATCATCCTAATCGGCGGCCTGGTCGTTGCTATCCTCATCTTCCTGACCATTAAGGGGGTCGCGCTGTTTACCGATAATGGAGTGTCCGTCTGGCGCTTTCTTACCCAGACCGACTGGCAACCCGGTCATCAGCACTACGGCGCCCTTCCGATGATCGTAACCTCCTTTAGTGTCACCATCTTGGCCGGCATTGTAGCCCTCCCCCTGGCCCTGGTGGTGGCGGTGGCGATCACCGAGATCCTGCCCCAGAAAATGACCGGCCTGGTTCAACCCCTGATCGAGCTCCTCGTCGGGGTGCCCTCCGTGGTGTACGGGTACCTGGGGCTGACCATCATTGTCCCCGAACTGCAACACCTTTTTGGCGGGACCGGCTTCGGAATCCTCGCCGCGACCGGGGTCCTCTTCTTGATGATCCTGCCAACCATGACCTCGATGGCCGTTGACAGCCTCAACGCCGTTCCTAAGCAGTACCGGCAGGCCTCAGCCGGACTGGGGGCCACCCGCTGGCAAACCATCTCCCACGTCATTGTCCCCAGTGCCCGTGACGGCATCCTGACCGCCGCGGTCTTCGGCATGGCCCGGGCGTTCGGTGAGGCGCTGGCCGTTCAGATGGTGATCGGTAACACGGCCGTCATGCCGAAGGGGCTGGTTGAATCTTCAGCCACCCTCACCAGTGTCCTGACGACCGGGATCGGTAATTCCGTCATGGGAACGGCGGACAACAACGCTCTCTGGTCCCTGGCCCTGATCCTCTTGATAATGTCGCTGGTCTTCAACCTGCTGATTCACCTGGTAAGCAAGAAAGGAGCTGCCTAATGACACCTGAACGCGTTGATAAAATTGCCACGGGAATCCTCCTGGGACTGGCCGGGATCGTGGGGCTGGTTATCCTGAGCCTGCTGGGCTACATTCTCGCCCAGGGCATCCCCCACATTTCCTGGCACTTCTTGACCAGCGGGGCCGAGTCATTCACTGCCGGCGGGGGGATCCGCGACCAGCTGTTCAACTCCCTCTACCTCGTGGTTCTAACCATGCTTGTCTCCGTCCCTCTCGCCCTCTGCGCGGCGATTTACCTCAGTGAGTACGCCCCGGATAACCGGCGCACCCGCCTGCTCCGGCTGGCGATTGAAGTCCTGAGTTCCCTGCCCTCCGTGGTGGTCGGCTTGTTCGGCTACCTGGTCTTTGTCCTGAAGTTTGGCCTGGACTTCTCCCTGCTTGCCGGGGCCCTGGCACTGACCATCCTCAACCTGCCCATCCTGACCCGTAGCTGCGAGGACGCCCTCCGTCAGGTGCCGTACCTGCAGCGCCAGGCGGGATTGGGACTGGGGATGGCCAAATGGCGGGTGACTACCAAGATTGTCCTGCCAGCCGCCCTGCCCGGAATCATCACCGGGGCCATCCTGAGTGCCGGCCGGATCTTCGGGGAAGCCGCCGCCCTGATCTACACCGCCGGCCAGAGCGCCCCGGCGATCAGCTACACCGATTGGAACCCGTTCAGCCCAACCAGCTTCCTTAACCCAATGCGCCCTGCGGAAACGCTCGCGGTCCACATTTGGAAAGTCAACAGTGAAGGCCTGGTTCCCGATGCCCGGGCGGTTTCGAACGGATCCGCCGCCGTCTTAATCATCACCATCCTGTTGTTCAACCTGATCGCCCGGTATGTCGGATACCGGATCAAACGCCGCCTAGCAAAGTGAGGAGTAAAAGAATGCCAATAAATACAGTCTTAGAAGTAAAGGATCTCCAGGTCTTTTACGGTGATAAGCACGTTGTTTTCGACGTCAACCTCAAGTTCCCCCAGCACCAGATCACGGCCCTGATTGGTGCCTCGGGGTCGGGAAAATCAACCGTCCTGCGCAGTCTCAACCGCATGAACGACGACCTCGCCCGCGTAACCGGGGAGATCAACTTCCATGACGTCAACATTAATGATCCCAAGACCAACGTCTACCGGGTCAGGCAACGGATCGGGATGGTCTTCCAGCAGCCGACCCCCTTCCCCATGTCAATCTACGAGAACGTGATCTACGGCCTGCGCCTGGCCGGTGAGAATAACCGGCAAGTACTGGACCAGCGGGCCGAGGAGAGCCTGCGCCAGGCTGCCCTCTGGGATGAGGTGAAGGACCAGCTCAAGTCCAGTGCTTTAGCCTTATCCGGTGGTCAGCAGCAGCGCCTCTGTATCGCCCGCACCCTAGCAGTTCAGCCGGAGATCATTCTCATGGACGAGCCGACCAGCGCCCTCGACCCAGTTTCGACTTCGCAGATTGAGGATACCCTAGTACAATTAAAGGAGCAGTTCACGATTATCATGGTGACCCATAACATGCAACAGGCATCCCGGTCGGCCGACTGGACCGCCTTCATGCACCAGGGCCACCTGATTGAATTCGATAAGACCGCGACGATTTTTATGAACCCGCACGAGCAGCAAACCGCCGACTACCTGAGCGGCAAGTTTGGTTAGGAGGAAAACATGGGTGCTATTTTTAACGACGAACTGAAACGGCTTCGCGGCCACTTCATGGAGATGGGAATCGACGCCAGCGAGCAGATCTACCAAGCCACCAAGGCCTTCACGGAGAATGATCCGGTCCTCGCCAACCAGGTGTTGACCGCGGATAACAAGATCAACGACGAGGAGGTTAGCCTGGAGAAGGAGGCCCTCAAATTGATGGCCCTCCAGCAGCCGGTCGCCAGTGACTTTCGCAAGATCATCAGTATCCTGAAGGCCAGCAGCGATGTCGAACGACTCGGGGACTACGCCACCCACATCGCCCGGGCCGCAATCAACCTGAGCGACAGGGAGCATAACGAGCAAATCGAAGGGCAGATTGAAAAGATGATGATGATCGTCCGCGAGATGCTGGAAAAGGTCCTCGACGCCTACGCCCAGACCAATGAACAGGCGGCATACGAGGTCGCCAATGAAGACCTGCGCGTCGATCTGATCTACGTCCAGCAACAGCAAGCCATCCTGACAGCCCTGGCCAAGGCCGGTGGCAACGTGAAGACCTACGGCGACTACCTGGCGGTGATCCGCTACCTCGAACGGTCGGGTGACCACATCGTCAACCTCGCCGAGTGGATCATCTACATCGGCTCTGGAAAGCTGGTGGAATTGAATCCGGGCAAGGCCGACCCTACGATGGTCGAACGCAAGCTAAAGGAACAGTAGTAACATAAAAAAGGATCGCGCAACGACGCGATCCTTTTTGGTATCTCAGTTTTTCTCATTTAATAGGATCTGGTGGGCCTTGGCCAATTCGCCCTCCTGATCAGGGGTCATCTCGGGGTAAGCCAGCGGCAGCTTCTCAATCCGCTTGGTGATGATGTCCGAAACAATCAGCCGTGAATACCACTTATCATCGGCCGGAATGACGTACCACGGGTTCTCCTTAGTAGCGGTAGCATTGATTGCCTTATCGTAGGCTGACTGATACTTATCCCAGTACTGCCGTTCACGAATATCAGCCGCAGAGAACTTCCAATTCTTCCGGGGCGTCTCAATCCGGGACAGGAACCGGTTCTTCTGTTCTTCCTTGGAAACGTGGAGGAAGAACTTCAGGATCATGTAGCCGTTGCGGGAAAGGTACTTTTCGTAGTCACGGATATCCTCGTAACGGCCATCGAAGAAGTCCTTATTGACGTCCAGCAGGGTAGTTACCCCGGGCAGGTGCGCCTTGAGGATCAGCTCCGGGTGCACCCGGGAAACCAGGACATCCTCATAGTAGGAGCGGTTAAATACCCCGATTGAGCCCCGTTCTGGCAGGGCCTTGTTGATCCGCCACAGGTAGTCATGCTGCAACTCTACTGAGGTGGGTTGCTTAAAGTTAGCGACCTTGAAGCCGACCGGGTTCACGCCGGAGAAGATGTGCGAGATCATGCTGTCCTTGCCGGCGGCGTCCATCGCCTGGAAGACGACAATCACGCCGTAACGGTGACGGGCGTACATCTTCTTCTGGGCATCCTTGATCCGCTTCACGTTCTTATCAATCGTGTCCTTGATTTTGTCGAGCTGGTCGGCGGAGTCCGCCACCCAGGTTGGAGCCTTCTTAATGTTAAAGTTATCTTTCGTATAGCGGTACTGTTTAGTATCCATCACTCTTACCTCCCTTAGCCTTTACAGGTCCCATTTTATCATCATCCCCGGTCAGGGAGGCAAGACATTTCCCAGGAAATAACGCTAATCGAGTAGGAGGTAATTGATTATTTCAATTACCGACCTCTCACACCACCGTACGTACGGATCCGTATACGGCG